>NZ_JAUBQR010000394.1:0-2623 GCF_036701385.1 Microcoleus sp. Pol12B4
CGATTAGCACCGCTCGACAATTATTGTAGTTATCTGAAGCCAATCTATTTAAAAATAACTAAGTATCGTCACGGATGAGTAACGAATACAAGGTCAGATCGCCGTGAAAGCGACAAGAGAGTTAACAGTTTACAAAAAACCTGGCAATACTTGACATTACCGAACTTTTTGTGTTTTTTTTCGTACAGGCTGAACCCGTACAGGTGAAATTGTAAACACATATATACTATTGTGTCACTCCTCTAAGGGGGTGAGTTTACGTTTACTTTTCTAATCATATTTAACGCTGCATTCACATCAGCATTAATTCGACTTTCGTTCCCAGACAGAAACCACTCGCGTTTACCGATCTTACCCTGGTAAGACTCTTGCTTACCGACAGGCTCTAAATCCTCTAATCTGCACTTATTTGTATAATATGCTTGTCTAACTATTACCTTGATACTGACTAACTCAGTTTTGCAAGTAATAATTTTTCTGAGCTGGGCATGAGGAATAATGGCAAAACTATGATGCTTTTTTTGTAAGTTTATATTCTGTTGGTTCCTCACATTGGTGGCAATAATTAACTGGATTATTTTCTCCTCACCCAACCGCTTGACAATCAAACTGCTGGTCTGATGAAGGTATTTTTCTAATCGCTTGTTTCGATTAAATGTGATTTGCTGGATTTGGCGCTTGGTGGATTTTTCCGGGTCAAGTTTTGACAGTAAAAATGCTCGGCGCTGATTGAAAACTTGATTGATTAGTTTGAGATGTTTTTTATCATAAATAGTTGAAGTAAATGTTGGCTTATTAGATGCCAAAGCGACGAGGTGATCAATCCCTAAATCTATACTTTCTCTAAGGTGGTAATTTAAATTCACCAACGTTACAGGCTTTTGAGTAGCAACCTCCAAAAAGTATAGTGCTGTTGCAGGAACTACCCTTACCTTTATGACATCTTGGGATATTGTAAAAATTATTAGGTCAATTTGAGATAAATGAAGTAGTCCATTTTTGGGGTTTACCCACCTTTTTTCTATGGATTGGTTATCAGGACTGACCAAGTTACGTGTAGAGATTTTATTTTGGTATTGCGGGATGCTGTGGAAGAATAAAAATCGAGGCATATCTTGGTCATAAGCTATTCTTGACTTTTGGCAATCATCCCAATCGTGAACAACTTGTTTGAGAACTTGATTGGTAATTTTAGCAGGGAATAATTGAGAGCTGTCTTTAGGTTTTAAGAAGGCAGATAACTGTCTGATAATTTTAGTGCCACCAAGTTTATCTCCCGAAGTAAAAAAGTGTGTCCTCATAAATATTTACCATGGTCGTTGAGATTGTGGGACAGAAATGATAAGTCATCGAACTGTTTATAAAACTGATGCTGACGAGCTATGTAAGGCCTTTCAACAACTATCATAAATTTTGGGATAAACGAATTTTTTTTTGTTGCTTTGCTAAGCAATATACAATAAAGTCTAGGGATGATCTGATCTAGTGTAACACCCATGATGAAAGCGATCGTTTTTCAAACCCCCGGCAGCCCGTCCGTATTGAAACTACAACATATCCCCGCCCCTACTATACAAACAGAAACTGAAGTTTTGGTAAGGTTGCGAGCGGCGGGTATCAATCCGATAGATACTAAGTTGCGATCGCGCGGCACTTTTTACCCCGATAAAGCTCCTCACGTTTTGGGGTGCGACGGTGCTGGAGTCGTAGAGGCTGTCGGTGCTGGTGTGCAAAGTTTCCAAGTAGGAGACGAGGTTTTTTTCTGCAATGGCGGTTTGGGCGGGTCGATCGGTACTTATGCTGAGTTTGCCGTTGTAGACGAACGCTTTCTCGCCCTCAAGCCTGCTGCTTTAAGTTTTTTGGAGGCGGCGGCGGCACCGTTAGTTTTAATTACAGCTTGGGAATCGCTGTACGATCGAGGGCGCTTGCAAGCCGGCCAAAAAGTGCTGGTTCAAGCTGGTGCAGGCGGTGTCGGCCACGTCGCGGTACAGTTGGCAAAGTTGCAGGGGGCAGAGGTTTGCACGACAGTTAGTTCTGCGGAAAAAGCCAATTTTGTCAAGCACTTAGGTGCAGATTCAGTTATTTTATACAAAAATACCAATGTTGTCGATGAGGTTTTGACTTGGACTCAAGGACAAGGAGTTGATTTGGCTTTCGATACAGTCGGGGGAGAAACTTTTTACCAAACTATTCCGGCTGTGAAGATTTATGGAGATTTAGTAACAATTTTGGAACCCGATCCAGCCTTGGGCAATTTGAAAACAGCGAGAATGCGGAATCTGAGAATTAGTCTGGAATTAATGTTAACCCCGATGCTGGAAGGTTTGGTGGAGGAACAGGAACAGCAGGCTCATATTTTGCAGAAGTGTTCTCGTTTGTGCGATCGCAGCTTGCTAAAAATTCACGTCAGCAAAACTTTCCCTCTCGAAGAAGCGCAAGCCGCTCACGAACTGTTAGAAACAGGCTCAGTAACAGGTAAAATAGTGCTTGAAATCGCGGGTGGTTAAAAATGCGGATGCTTAAATAAGCAATTCACAACTGATATCGGTAGTCCTAAACAAGTAATGATAAATTGTAGTGATGGATAAAATACCAAATCGCACCGATGTGATTATTTAATGAC
>NZ_JAUBQR010000090.1:0-23969 GCF_036701385.1 Microcoleus sp. Pol12B4
ATCAGCAAGGAGTTTTTGCCCTTTGTGTTCGATCGCTTCCGCCAAGCTGACAGCACTTCTACGCGCAATTACGGCGGCTTGGGACTGGGATTGGCGATCGTGCGCCATCTCGTGGAACTCCACGGCGGGAGTGTCTGGGCCGAAAGTCCTGGGGAAGGACTCGGCTCGACTTTCGGAGTGCGGCTGCCAATAACCAATAACAACATTTAAAAGTTAACTGTTGTTATTGGTTACTGGCTATTCGTTATTTTATTGATACCAGGACTCTGCTCTTGAGCGTAAGATTCATTGGTAAAATAGTAATGGCTGTGTGGTTCGTTTTTAGGACTTACTCCATTCACCACTAAGCCCAGAACGTGCTGGCTTGATTTCTTCAATAGCTCCTTCGCAAAAGCCACAGTACCAGAATTAAGAAGACCAGGCCGCACTACCAATAAAATCCCATCTGCTTTATTCCCCAGAATCAGAGCATCAGCAGCAACATTCAGAGAAGGAGCATCAACGATAACTGCATCATAAGTAGCCGAAAATTGCTTAATCAATAAAGTTATCCGCTGTGAATCCAAGAGAGCCATTGGATTAGGCGGAATCACCCCGCAAGTCAGCACATCTAAATTATCCATAACTTGGGCGATCGCATCCCCAAAGCCAGCCTGTCCAACTATCACATTGCTCAAACCTACTTGATTGGGAAGCTCCCAAATCCGATGTTGAACAGGACAGTGCATATCCGCATCTACCAGCAAAACCTTTCGTCCTAATTGAGCTATAGCTACAGCCAAATTAGCCGATACAGTAGACTTGCCTTCTTGCGGTAGCGAACTACTGACAACAATCACTTTCAGCTCTTTATCAGAACTCAGGAACCTCAGATTTGCCTGAAGCATTCGGTAAGCAGCACTGCTCGAAGTATGAGGACTATCTCTAACAACAATCTGTCGGGGAGATGCCTCTAAATCCAGGGAAGTAGATTTAAGCCACCAGGCATTGCGCCGAGGATTTTTTTCAGACTTTCTATGGAAAGGAATCACGCCCAACAAAGTAAACCCAAATAATTCCCTCGCCTCTTCAATAGTTTTCACCGACTTATCTTGATATTCTAAAAGTAGCGCCGCAGCTACAGCAAGCATAGTTCCCAACAAGCTGCCCGATACCAGCAATAAAGACTTGCGAGAAGCCACTGGTTCTTCGGGAACGCTGGGCTTTTGGATAATCCGAGCATTCCCCACTTGCTGATTTTCAGTAATCCGAATTTGCTGGAGTTTTTTTTGCAATTCCTGATAATCCGCTTCGGCTTCTTGGAGTTTTCTTTCTAGTTCCCGCTTTTCCTTCTCTAGCTTCGGCAAAACTTTTACCCGCTGCTTGTAACCAGCTAAAGCATTTGAGAGAATAGTAACTCGCTCAGCCAAACCCTGGCGTTCTACATCTACCTTTATAAATTCTTCGATCAGTTTTGGTTTCACATCTCCTATCTGTAAACTTTGATTTTGCAACGGCTCTTGCCCGCCTAAAACTTGTTGTATTTGTTGGTCTAGTAAAGCTTTCATAGTAGCTTTCTTAGTTTCTAACCTAGTTATTATAGGCGAATTCTCCAGGTAGCGATTTTGCTCAATTGCTAACTGTCGCTCTATTTGTTTGTATTCTTTGAGAGCTTCCTGCACAGTGCTAGATTGGCTGAGAGTGCTGGCGGTCAATGCTTCCTGGGGATTCATTTGTAATTCGTCTTCAAATGCTTTGGACTTAGCACTGGCATTGAGCAAATCAGACTTAGCTTGGTCGATTTGACTTTCGAGTCTTGCCATAACTGCTACTGCTGATATAGCTTCTTCTTCAAGATTTACAACTTTATTATTTTCTTTAAATTTACTCAATTCAGCCGCTGCTTTCCGCATAGCTTGGTCGGAATTAGGCAGTTTCTTTTCAATAAACTGTCGCACAGACACAGCTTCTAAGCGATTCACTTTTTGATTGTTATCAATATAAAATTTCATCAGGGTTTTTACGACATCGGCTGCTATTTTTGGGTTTTGGTCTTTGTATGAAACCGTTAGGATATCAGCTCCCCGAATAGTAGCTACTGTCAGTTTTTTTAAAAAGTTTTTTGTTTTCAGATGATGATTTTTTTCGTCTTTTAACTGAAGTTTATTTATAGTTTTTTCGATATTTTCTAAAGAACGAATTAGTTCGATCTCGGTAGTCAGAGGGTTGCTTTGCTCCGCTGCAGGAGTCAACTGTCCGATTTCTTTGCCCAATTCTGTTAAAGCAGATCCAGGAGTCGTTTTCTTAAATAACAGCTTTCCTTCTGCTTCATAAACTGCTTTTTCCTGCAGCGTGCTGTAGGTGGTGAGTGCAATAACCGATGCAAATACAGCTAAGGCTGGCAGCCACCTGCGCTTCAGAATCTGCCAGTATTCCTGAAACCCCATACCATTTTCAGTTGATTCCATGTGTTTCTTCCGAAAAATTACTTTTTGTAAACTCTAACAGTTGAGGCATTTAAAATCATTACTTAGGATGTCCATTATATCACGTAAGTCAAGCACTGTCATGGTAAAAAAAATGGTGTTTGTGACTCCCGTCACGCCCCAATTATATATTTGTGTTATAAATAAAATTATTGTGCTCCAGGGCAGGAGTGCTCGAATGTAAATGCAGCAATAAGGCATCTAAGAACTTAATCTACAAAACCATTAGGAGACGGGACATATTCTTGGTATTAGGGCCTTAAGGATATCACTTCAGTGAGCTCGGATTAAAAGGGTGATGAATTTTATTAGACCAGGTGGTAGAAAAAACACTCCACCTTAGAAAGTATATCGAGTTATGGTAAAGTTGTTGTCTGAGAGCGTGTGATGAATAGGAAGATAAGAAAACTCAGTAAATTGTTGGTGGGATTAACAACCCGTCATTTTTTGATAATCGATGCAATTTGTTTTGCGATCGCACCATTTTTAGCCTTGGAAATTCGTTTAGATGGTAGATTGAATCTGGCTCCCTACTTACAGAGTCTGGCTGTAATTACAGTACTATGTGTAGCAGTCAAACTTATAGTATTTTATGCCGGCGGCTTATACAAGCGTTACTGGCAGTATGCGGGTCTCGAAGAAATGACACAAATAACGATGCTGATAGGTATATCCCTAGCAGTGGAAATTATCTTGTTGCTACCACTCTACCAGCTAAATAATTCGCCGATCGCAAATCTGCCACGCTCGCTGCCGCTAGTAGACGCTATGATTAGCTTTTTGTTAGTGGCGGCCATTCGTTTCAGCATTCCCGCCCTCGAAAGATGGAGCCAAAAACGGTGGAAAGTTCAGCGGCGCAATCGCATCCTGATAGTCGGTGCGGGCAGTGCAGGCACATCTCTGGTGCAAACGATGCAGACGAGCCCGGAGGTAGGACTCCATCCAATCGCTTTCATTGACGACGATCGCAAAAAAGTCGGCAAGCAGATTCGCGGACTGACTGTACTCGGCAATCGTGGTAGAATTCCCGAAGTAGTACGATCGCTAAATATCGCCAAAGTAATAATTGCCATCCCCTCAGCTCCGGGAAAAGAGATTAGGGAAATCGTAGAAATTTGTCAGTCAATTGGCATTCCCACCAGCACCCTCCCTGGCCTCAATGAAATCATCAAAAGTGGTGTCAGTTTAGGTAGCCTCAGAGAAGTACAGATTGAGGACTTGCTCCGCCGAGAACCCATTCAAACCGATGTTGAGAAAGTCCTGGGATTGATTGGAGGCAAGAAAGTTCTAATTACTGGTGCGGGCGGCTCCATAGGCAGCGAGCTTTGTCGGCAAATATTAAAGTGCGCTCCTGCGGAAATCATCATCGTCGGACACGGAGAAAATTCTGTATTTAACATTCAACAAGAACTCACAAAATCCCTGTCTGAACTAAAAAATACCAGCACAACCCAAACAGATGTTACTCGCTTGACAGCCTTTATGGCTGATATTCGCTTTCGCGATCGCTTAGAGTACGTTTTTCAAACAGCGAGACCAGACATAATTTTTCATGCGGCCGCTCACAAACACGTACCCATGATGGAATTAAACCCCCCGGAAGCGATTACTAACAATGTGCGGGGAACGAAAAATCTGCTGGATCTGGCATTGAAATACAATGTGGAACAATTTGTGATGATTTCCACCGACAAAGCGGTGAATCCAACTAGCATTATGGGAGCTAGCAAAAGAGTTGCCGAAATGCTGGTGCTACAAGCAGCAAAAAAAAATAAAAACCCGTTTGTAGTGGTTCGTTTCGGTAATGTTCTTGGCAGCCGGGGTAGTGTCGTACCCACTTTCCAGCGACAAATTGCTGAGGGCGGGCCGATCACAATTACCCATCCAGATATCACTCGCTATTTCATGACAATTCCCGAGGCTGTTCAACTGGTTTTGCAGGCGGCAGTCATCGGCAGTGGCGGGGAAGTATTCATGCTTGAGATGGGGGAACCGGTCCGAATTGTTGATTTAGCAAAAGATTTGATTCAGCTCTCAGGATATGAAGTGGGCAAAGACATAGAAATCGCGTTTACAGGGCTGCGACCGGGAGAAAAATTGTTTGAAGAGCTGTTTATTCCGGGCGAGAAATACAACCGCACTAAACACGAAAAAATTCTCAGTCTTGGCAATGCCAGCCGCCTAGTGAAAGAAAATATTGACCAAGAAGTAGAAGCCCTTTGTCAAGCGAGCGATCGCAATGATGCAAATTTAATTTTTTCCATGCTACAGCAGTTAGTGCCTGAGTATGTACAAGGGTATTCAACTACCCATTTGCACGCCAATACAGCCCAAAAAACAACCGCTGTGGCAAAGATTAGCAGTGCAGGATCCGTTCAGTTAGAGAATGATTTACGGATGGCTCTTGCCAATGAGGAGTTTCGGATGCACTATCAGCCGATCGTCTGCCTGGAAACCTCTCAAATTAGTGGTTTTGAAGCGCTGTTGCGCTGGCAGCACCCGAATCGAGGTTTGCTTTGGCCAGACGAATTCCTACCAGCGGCCGAAGAAACGGGCTTGATTGTTCCTATTGGCGAGTGGGTGCTGCGGCAAGCTTGCAGCCAGATGCGGGCTTGGCAGTCGCAATTTCGTCTTGACTCTCCTTTAACAGTCAGCGTGAATCTGGCTAGCCAACAGTTTTTCCACCCTGACTTAATCGAGACGATTTCCAAAATATTGAACGAAACACATCTCGATGCTCCGAGTTTGAGGTTAGAAATTTCTGAAGATGTTGTGACAGAAAATTCCGAGTTGGCTGGAGCTGTTTTTTTCAAACTTAAAACTTTAGGGTTGCAAGTACAAATAGACCACTGCGGTCTTAGTGATGTATCCTTAACTCACCTTTACCAATTGACGCGGCTGAAGTATGGGAAATTCGACAGTTTGAAGCTAGATTGCTCTCTAGTCAGCGGGCTGGACGTTAGCAACCACAACTTAGAAGTTCTTGAAAAAATTGTTGCAATCACTCAGGAGTTAGGTATGGGCATGATTGCCACAGGAGTAGAAACTAAGTGGCAAATAGCTCAGCTAAAATCCATGAAGTGCGTCTACGGGCAGGGATACTTTTTCTCGAAGCCTGTGGAATGTGGGGCGGCAGGGAAATTGATTGGGGGCATGGCTGCTAAAAGTTAATGGGCGCATTACATGATTCTGGTGTGCTTGTAACTGAAGCTATGCTAGTAGAATACGATCTGCCAAAGTTCATCTAAGTGGGATCTATCTCTCATGAAAATTTGGCGATATCAGAAATGGCTCGATTTCTGGAAAAAGTTGACAAGTGGCTCCACAAATCGCCAAATTTTTGGTGCGGCTGTTACGGTTGGTATAGGAACAGCATTCGTGAAAGTGGCATCGGTCGGCAAAGAATTGGTTGTTGCTTGGAAATTTGGTACAGCGGACGATTTGGATGCGTTTTTAATTGCGTTGGTGGTTCCTTTTGTGATTACCAATGTTATAGCTAGCTCTTTTAATGCAGCTCTCATACCTACTTACATTCGGGTGCGAGAGCAGTCTGGTATAAAAGCAGCTCAAAAACTTTTTTCGGGAGCCATAGCATGGAGTCTGGGACTGTTGGGAATCACCACGGTATTAATGCTGGCTACTGCACCGCTGTATCTGCCAAAGATGGCGGCAGGTTTCAGTGCTGAAAAATTAGATCTGACTTACAAGCTACTTTGCGCGATCGCTCCGATAATCCTGCTGACTGGTATGATGACTATCTGGGGTGCTGTGTTGAATGCAGGAGAGCAGTTCGCTTTAGTGGCTGTTGCTCCGATTATTACTCCTTTGATTACGATGCTATTTCTTTTCGGGATTAATTCTTGGGGTGTCTTTAGCCTGGCATTTGGGTTGGTCTGCGGTCAATTGCTGGAAATGCTTGTGGTGGGAATTGTACTGTCGCGACAGGGTATTTCATTGCTGCCAAAATGGTATGGATTTGACACTCATTTAAGTGAAGTAGCTGGTCAGTATGCCCCGATGATTGCTGGCGCATTTTTAATGTGTAGCTCTGGTTTAGTCGATCAATCAATGGCAGCAATGTTGCCATCAGGAAGTGTAGCTTCATTGAACTATGGTAATAGAATAATTTCATTGGCGATTACTATAACTAGCACAGCATTGAGTACAGCGGTGATTCCCTATTTTTCAAAAATGGTTGCCCGTGAAGATTGGACAACTTTACGTCATACCCTTAAGCAGTACCTGGGGCTGATTTTTGCGTTTAGTATACCCCTAACTGGGTTAATAATTTTATTTTCTGAACCGATAGTCCAGATCCTCTTACAAAGAGGTTCATTTACGGCTAACGATACTCATTTAGTAGCTCAAATTCAAGCTTGTTACGCTTTCCAGATCCCTTTTTATATTGCCAGCATTTTGGTGGTACGTTTGATTTCAGCCATGCGATACAATCAAATATTGATGTGGGGTTCTGGCGGCAACCTAATCGTCAATGTTAGTTTAAACTATTTATTTATGCAATGGTTGGGAGTGCCTGGTATTGCTTTGTCAACCAGTGGCGTTTATCTGTTTTCATTTTCATTTTTGTTCTGTGTGGCTATCCAAAAAATTAAACAAACAGAACGAAATTTCCAACTGTGAGTAAATATAGGTAACAAAGAAAATGCGTTGTACATTGATTATTCATTCACTTACTTCGGGTGGTGCCGAGCGGGTAATATCAACGATGGCTAATTATTGGGCTGCAAAGGGTTGGCAAATAAATTTATTGACCTTTGATAATGGTACAGAACCTCCGTTTTACGACCTCGACGCCCAGATTTCCCATATTCATTTAGGTATAGCCCGATATTCTCCTAACCCAATAATAGGTCTTTGGAATAATTTAACCCGCATTCTAGGACTGCGAACTGCCATAATTAACAGTAAACCTAATGTTGTGATTAGCTTTATGCACAAAACTAATGAAATCGTTTTACTGGCAACTCGAGGGTTGAACTTACCAGTTATAGTGTCAGAGCGTAACGATCCGGCAAGGCAAACTAGAAGTAAGGTTTGGACTAAACTGCGTCAATGGACTTATCCCTTGGCCGATCGAATTGTGGTTCAAACTAAAAGGGCAGGGAATTATTTTTCATCCAAGTTACAAGAGCGTATTATTGTAATACCTAACCCAGTATTATTGCCTCTAGATGAAAAAGAAGTAGCTAACAAGCTTTTGGGCGAGTGCTCGCTGATTGCGATCGGCCGTCTTGTTCCTCAAAAAGGCTTCGATCTGTTGCTGGAAGCTATGGCAAAACTTAAAGACCGTTATCCCGAATGGACATTGACCATTTTAGGAGAAGGAGAGTTACGAGCGCAATTAGAATGTTTGTGTAATGAATTGGGAATTGGCGATCGGGTTCATCTGCTTGGAAGAGTCAAAAACCCTTATGAATTTCTCAAACAGGCAGATATTTTTATAATGTCTTCTCGCTTTGAAGGTTTTCCCAATGCTTTATGTGAAGCGATGGCTTACGGGCTAGCAGTCATTTCAACAGATTGTCCTAATGGACCCAGAGAGATTATTCGCGATGGTGTAGATGGTAAATTAGTACCAAATGAAGATGTATCGGCATTAGCCGCTGCAATGGAGCGCTTAATGTCCGATAGAAAAGAACGCCAAAGTTTAGGCGATCGCGCTAAAGAGGTAACACAAAGATTCGGTTTAGAAAAGGTGATGCCGCTCTGGGAATCATTAATTAGGGAAGTAGTTAAGGATAAGTATAAATATTCTGTAATAAAAATACCTAAACTTTAGTATAAGAAATATTACAAGTCGCTCAAACACAAATCACAAAATACAAACTACACAAAAAGGCTAATATGTATTTACAATTTTCACTAAACTTATAATTGGAGGACGCAATCGTGGGAGTATTACTGGAGGATGTAACCAGAACTTATGAACTTCAAGAAGGAGGACGACTGAGGAGGATTTTAGTTTGCTTACTTACGCCTGGGGTGCAAGCGGTAGTTGTTTTCAGATTTGGACAATGGGTGCATCTACAGCCCAAGTTTTTGAGGATGTTTATCAAACCGATTTATATGGTAATGAATGGAATAATCCAAATTATGTGGGGAATAGAGATTCAGCATTCTGCCAAGATCGGATCAGGCTTTTATATTGGTCATTTTGGTGGGATTACTATTTCAGGGGGTGCAATTATTGGCGAGTGTTGCAATATTTCACAGAACGTTACTATTGGTGTTTCCGGGCAAGGACAAAAAAGAGGAGTGCCCATAATTGGCGATAACGTCTACATTGCTCCGGGTGCTAGGTTGTTTGGGAAAATATCGATAGGAAACAATGTCAAAATAGGAGCTAATGCAGTAATATACAAGGATATACCAGATAATGCAGTAGTAGTATTAGATCCTGGCTTTAAAATTATTTCCTATAAAGGAAATCGAAACAACGAAGTAGTCGTCAAGCAAGATCAAATTCCCCTTCGCTAATCAGGATAAAAAATATCCAATGCAACGACTTTATAAAGCAGCTATCCTGGCTTTTTTGACGACTCTACTATACGTGGGCTGTGTAAGTACCCAAGCCCAAAAATTGCCCAAAAAACTAATCGAATTTGGTTGGGATGTGCCTACACCGGATTTTGTCCAACAAAACATCAAACAAATGGAAAAACGACCATTTGATGGCATTGTGATTAAACTTAAAGGAGGTAAAAAAGTATTCCTACACGAGCCTTACGATTCCAAAGAATTCACTCAAGATTTACAAAGCTTGAAATCAACTAATTTTACCAAATTTACGGATAATTTCGTGCTGATGTGGGCGACGCCAGACGAGGGATGGGATTGGTTTAGCGACAGCGACTGGCAAGCATCCGAACAGAATATTCGTCTCTTCGCAGGCATAGCGCGATCGGCAGGTTTTGTAGGAATTGCTTTCGATCCCGAACACTATGGTGTGCATCCCTGGAAATACGTTACACTGTCTGGTGCAAAAGATAAATCATTTGAAGAATACTGGCAGCAAGTACGAAAAAGAGGTGCCCAATTCATGCAGGCCCTTCAAGAAGAAATACCAGATGTTAAGGTTCTTTCCTTGTTTCAATTGAGCTATTTAGAAAACTTTTTGGACGAAGCAAATTTGCAAAAGCGGATGCGTCAGATGTCTACAGAAAGTTATGGTCTTTTGGCAGCATTCCTGAATGGAATGTTAGATGTTGCCCAAGCCAATACAAGGATCGTTGATGGCAACGAGCATTCTTACTACTATGCAGGGAGACAGGAATTTTTAGATACTCACAAGTTAATTAAAGAAAGATTACTGACCTTTGTTGATGAAAAAAACCGTCAAAAATATGCAAAGCAAGTGCAGGTAGGACAGGCTATCTACATAGACCACTTGTTCGATTTAGGTAAAGCACAAGAATCTAGGGTTAGCCACTATCTTACTCCCCAACAGAGACAACAATGGCTGGAACACAACACTTACCATGGACTTTCTACTTCAGATGAATATGTCTGGTGTTACAGCGAGGAAATGAATTGGTGGAAAAATAACGTTCCAAGTGGAGCCGAAGAAGCAATCCGATCGGCACAGCAGAAGATAAAAATTGGAGAACCTTTGGGATTCAACATTGAAGGAACGATCCGATGGGCTAAAATGTTACAAATGACAAAAAATATCATCCGGTAGCACCGAAAAAAAAATCTTAAAACACAATTAATTGATAGATTCAAGGGCATGAAAAAAAAAGTTGTATTTCTCATTCGAGACCTTAACTATGGCGGTGCTCAAAGACAATTAGTTACTTTAGTAAAAGCACTTCATCAAGAAGACTGCTTTGATGTGACAGTATTACACTTTTATGGTGGTGGATCTTTATTGAAAGATATGATCGATCGCGGTATCCCCACTATCTCTCTAGAAAAACAGGAACGTTGGGATGTATTGGGATTCTTTGGGCGACTTTTTGGGCATCTTAAACGCATACAGCCCGACGTTTTGCATGGATACCTGGGCGAATCAAATATAGTTACCATGTTTTTGAAACCATTGTTCCCCTCAACCCGCATTATTTGGGGAATACGCGGGTCTAACACACCTTCCGATCGTTATGGTTGGCTAGGTAGTATCCTCTCCCAGTTAGAAAGACTTTTATCGTCCTTTACCGATTTGATTGTGGTCAATTCCCATACTGGTAAAGCCGATTACGTAAATCAGGGATTTGCCTCTGATAAAATGGTGGTAATTTCCAACGGTATTGACACGGAACGCTTTGGGCCTGACTCGGAAGCAGGCGCAAAAGTGCGATCGGAATGGGGAATTTCCCCAAATACAATTTTAATCGGTTTGGTGGGCAGACTAAACTGCATGAAAGACCATCCTACTTTTGTCAACGCAGCCGCACTACTATCCAAAGAAAGGGAAGACGTGCGTTTTGTCTGTGTTGGGGTCGGAGACGAAAACTATGCCAAAAAATTGTATCAGTTGACCGACGATCTGGGCATTGCTGAAAAAATTATCTGGGCAGGTGGACGCTCAGATATGCCTGCGGTATTTAATGCTCTTAATATCGCTTGTTCTTCTTCTTCTGACGGCGAAGGATTTCCGAATGTGGTTGGAGAGGCAATGGCTTGTGGCGTGCCTTGCGTGGTGACAGATGTAGGAGACTCAGCTTGGATTGTCGGCGATAAAGGCGTAGTAGTACCACCTAAAAATCCCGAAGCATTGAAGACTGCTATCAACGAGTTGATAGATAAAACTAATCTTGATGATTACAATCCACAGGAGATTCGGCAGCACATAGTTGAACAATTCTCAGTCCGGAAATTAGTTCTCAAAACAAAAGCTGCTCTGCTTGGCGAATCTTATGTCTAAAGATAACAATCTAAAAACGAAGTTTTTGTTTTATTATCAATCTGCCCTAGCAATAGGGTCTGTTTTGTTGTTCTTTACGTTTGTAGATGTCTATTTTTTCACCATTGCAAAACTGCCTCCCCCTGTTGTGTTCATCAGTATCTTTATAGCAGCCGGAGTCCTACTATTGATTTTTACCCGGTTTGCAAGCCTCAAGTATATACCATCTGAGTTGATTATTTGGTGTGCGGGATATCTGGGTATTTCATTGTTTTCATTCATGTTGGTTTTATGCTTTTATGCGGAATATTCATTTGCTAAAGACTCATTTCAAGAAGTAAGAACTAGAATTTTATCTGAGTCTTTTTTAATAATAACGTACTTAATTTTTGCCAAATCTCGTCAAATTCAAAATTTGACGAGATTAGCCATTTGTCTAGCCGTATTACTAGCGGTATTCAATAATATCCGCGAGGTTAGCGATCCTTTAGCATTTCAAGGATTAAATACTTCAGGGAGGGCGGCTGGATATTACGTAAATCCTAACCGAACAGGTTGTGTGTTGATTCTGGGCATGATTTTTGGGGTGGGTATACTACCAAAAAAATTACGAATATTTTTTTCGTTGTTAGTCATTTTTGGCACTTTCTTAACATTTTCCAGAGGAGCTATTTTGGGATGGTTTATCGTCATGGCGATTTTTATACAATCAAGCGTGATTTCGCGCAAACAGGTTTTATTTTGGGTTTTAGGAATAATAACTATAATTTTGGTGATAGGTCCGATATTAAGTAACTTAGACCTGAATGAATTGCAACGTTCTGGTTTTATTAAGGTAGATATTAAAAATATAACTGGAAGATTAGAATGGTTTCAAAACCCTCTCGCTAATAGAGAAGATTCGGGGGACTCGCGTTTGGAAGTGGTTATAACAGCTTGGAATATGTTTGTTGAACATCCTATTTTAGGGAACGGAATTGCCTCGACTAAAAATTTAAATAACTTGGGGATATCTACCCATAATATGTACTTGTTATTTATAACGGAACATGGAATTTTAGGCATTTTTATCTTACCTCTATTGGTTTATGCGGTAACATGGCATTCCCGTGGCGAAAGCAAACATATCGCCTTGGGTTTTAGTGCTTTTATTCTGCTATGGGGGCTGTTTAGTCATAACATAGTAGAAGAACGCTATATTCTGATGAGTTTTTCATTAATGGCAGCCATGAACGTGACGAGTCGGTTAGAGCAAAAATCTCAACAGGGAGATAAATTATGAAAATTGTTTACACGATCGTTGGACTGACTACTGGGGGAGCTGAAGTAATGCTTTACCGTATCTTGACTAGGATAAATCGAGAGCGTTTTAGCCCGTCTGTGGTGTGTTTGATGGATCGTGGGACGTTGGGCGATCGCATAGAAGCCTTAGGTATACCTGTTTATACCATTGGGATGAAACCAGGAGCGGTACCCACACCAAATGTGATTGGGAAAGTGGTTAACATCATCCGTCAAATTAAACCTGATTTGATCCAAGGCTGGATGTATCACGGCAATATCGCAGCACAATTTGCCAAGGTTTTTGGCGGACTGGAAACACCTGTTTTCTGGAGCATTCATTATTCTGTTTATTCACTAAGTGCAGAGAAAAAGATGACGCAAGCCTTGATTAAGTTAGGTGCGCCTATTTCTAAATTTGCTAAACAGGTATTGTATGTCTCAAAAATTAGCAAAAAGCAACATGAAGCTTTAGGATACGAGGCGGGAAATGGTTACGTAATTCCCAACGGTATTGATACTTCGCTATTTACTCCATCCTTAGAAGCTAGATTGACCGTTCGGCAAGAACTGGGTTTACCGTCCACATCTTTTTTAATTGGCTCGATTTGTCGCTATCACCCCATGAAAGATCATGCAAACTTTATCAAAGCGGCAGCATTATTATTGAAAAATTATCCAGATACCCATTTTATGATGGCTGGCAGTGAAGTAGATTTAGCAAATAAAACTTTAAATCAATTAATAGAGAAATTGGGAATTGGCGATCGCATCCACTTGCTAGGAGAACGCAGCGATATGCCGCGCTTGATGGCAGCTTTGGACATTATGACTTCCGCTTCTGCTTATGGCGAAGCATTTCCTTTAGTTTTAGGCGAAGCGATGTCGAGTGGTGTACCATGTACAGTGACGGATGTGGGAGATTCAGGATGGATTGTAGGCAATACTGGATGGGTAGTACCTCCCAAAAATCCCCATACCTTGGCTGAGACTTGGCAAGAGGCGATCGAGCTGGGCGCAGATGGCAGAGAAAAATTAGGAAAAGCAGCCCGATCGAGAATAATCGAATGCTTTTCTTTAGAGTCGATCGTCGCAGACTATGAAAAGTTGTATGAAACTGCTATGACTAAATAACTTAAAGGTGTATACCAAATGTGTGGAATTACTGGTTTTTGGAATACATCGATAGAAGTTAACGCTGACAAGTTGCAAGAACTCGCGCAACAAATGTCAGACACCTTGTTACATCGAGGCCCAGATAGTGGTGGCATCTGGGTCGATGAAGCAGCAGGAATTGCCCTGGGACACCGGCGATTGGCAATTGTAGATTTGTCGCCAGAAGGGCATCAACCGATGCTGTCTGCCAATGGACGCTACGCGATCGTGTTTAATGGCGAAATTTATAACTTTTTAGAATTACGGCAGGAACTAACCAAGTACGGTCACGCTTTTCGCGGACATTCCGATACCGAAATCATGTTAGCTGGTTTTAGCCAGTGGGGAGTCAAGCAAGCGATCGAGCGCTTTAACGGAATGTTTGCCTTTGCCTTATGGGATCGTCAAGAGCGACTTTTGCATTTAGGGTGCGATCGCTTAGGCGAAAAACCCCTGTATTATGGCTGGATAGGTCAAACTTTTCTATTTGGCTCTGAATTAAAAGCCCTCAAAGCCCATCCCAATTTCCAAGCCGAAATTAACCGAGATGCTTTAACCTTATTTGTCCGCCATTGCTACGTACCCGCCCCTTATTCAATCTACAAAGGCATCTATAAATTACCACCAGCAACACTCCTCACCTGGAACGGTACGGATATTCGCCCCGCACCAATTCCCTACTGGTCTGCCAAGGAAGCAGCCGAATTTGGCGTTGCTAACCCCTTCACCGGATCGGAACAGGAAGCAATCGACCAAATGGAGGCGCTACTGCTAGATGCGGTAGGACTGCGAATGATGGCAGATGTGCCTTTAGGTGCTTTCCTTTCTGGGGGGATTGACTCCTCCACAGTGGTAGCACTGATGCAGGCTCAAAGCAGCCAACCCGTGAAAACCTTTACGATCGGTTTTTATGAAGATGGCTACAACGAAGCACAGTATGCCAAAGCAGTAGCCCAACACCTCAAAACAGACCACACAGAACTTTATGTCACCCCAGCAGAAGCACTAGCAGTTATTCCCAAACTGCCGACTCTATATGATGAGCCGTTCTCGGACGCATCTCAAATACCTACTTTCTTGGTATCTGAGATGGCAAGAAGGCAGGTCACAGTTAGTCTTTCTGGTGACGGTGGCGATGAATTGTTTGGGGGATACAACCGCTATTTCTGGGGTCGCAATATATGGCAGAAAGTTGGCTGGATGCCCCAAGCGCTAAGGCAGACTGCGGCTAATGCTTTGACCAGCGTATCGCCTCAAACTTGGGATCGGGCTTTGGGTGGTTTGAGCAATTTATTACCATCGAAATATCAAGCATCTGGTTCGGGCTTCAAAGCACACAAACTGGCGGAGGTTTTGGCAGTTTCCGATCCAGAAGCTATGTATATGGGCTTGGTTTCCCACTGGAAAAATCCAGAAGCATTAGTCATCGGTGGATTGGAGCAGCCAACAAATTTAACCGATCGCCAACGTTGGGCAAAAGTACCTTCTTTTACCGAAAGTATGATGTATCTAGACACAGTAACATATCTACCGGACGATATCCTGGTGAAATTAGATCGCGCCAGTATGGGTGTCAGTTTGGAAGGTCGGATACCGTTTTTAGATCACCGCGTAGTAGAACTGGCTTGGCGCATACCCTTATCGATGAAAATCCGTAACAATAAGGGTAAGTGGCTATTGCGTCAAATTTTAGATAAGTACGTACCTAACAACTTAATCGATCGGCCTAAAGCGGGGTTTGGTGTTCCTATTGATAGCTGGTTGCGTGGCCCTTTGCGGGATTGGGCAGAGGCGCTTCTTGATGAAAAGCGCTTGCAAAGAGAAGGGTTTTTTAATCCCGGGCCGATTCGCGAAAAGTGGGAAGAACATCTGGCGGGCGATCGCGATTGGCAATACTATTTATGGGATATATTGATGTTCCAAGCCTGGTTAGAGGTAAATTAAATGAAAATACTGCATATTTGTGCGATCGGAGCCACGGCCAAAGTGCTTTTGAAACCTCAGATAGATTACTTACTATCCCGTAATCTATCTGTTGAAGTGGCCTGCTCTCCAGACTCGGATGTTGAAAAATTACAACAGCAGGGATACACGATTCACCCTATTTCAATAGACCGAAAAATTTCACCATTTCTTAACATTAAAAGTATCTATGCTCTGGTTAATTTAATCCGAAAACATCAGTACGATCTCGTTCACGTACATACTCCCATTGCTGCGGTTTTGGGGCGGATAGCTGCTAAAATAGCTGGGGTAAAACGTATCGTTTACACTTCCCACGGCTTGCCTTTTCACGATTGCTCCTCCTACAAAGAATATGCTTTGTACTCTAATGTTGAAAAATTTGCTGCGTTATTAACTGATCTGATTTTGAGTCAGAATCATGAAGATATCGCTACAGCTAAGAAATTAGGTCTTTGTCCGCCAGAGAAAATCGCTTATCTCGGCAACGGCGTGGATATTGATCGCTTTAATCGCGATCGCCTCGACCCCGATCATCAAGCCCAATTAAGAAAATCTTTAGGTATCCCCGATACGGCCAACTTAATTATCGGTACGATTGGTCGTTTAACTCGCAAAAAAGGCAGCGGATACCTGATTGAAGCAACAGCCAAGTTAGTCTCGCAATTTCCCAACCTGCACGTTCTGATTATTGGTGGCGAACTCAGTACCGATCCGGAACCTTTTTACACGGAAATAACGGAACGAATTGGCACCCTTGGCATCCAAAATAATGTTACTTTGACAGGGATTCGTCAAGACATACCAGAAATTTTAGGGCTGTTAGATATTTTCACATTGCCTACGTTCACTCATGAGGGATTACCTCGCTCTATCGTGGAAGCAATGTCTATGAGTTTGCCAGTTGTTGCTACAGATATCCGAGGGTGTCGAGAAGCAGTTTTGCACGAAAAAACAGGCTTGATCGTCCCACCTCAAGATAGTCAAAAGTTAGCAGAAGCTTTGGGGAAATTGCTATCAAACTCGGAGATGCGATCGGCCTACGGTCAAGCTAGTCGTCAGCGAGTTGAAGCTGAATATGATGAATCTTTTGTGTTTGAGAGACTGGAAAATTTCTATCGAGACCTGGGGGTGATGATTGTGTAAATTTTAAAAGTTTTTCAGGCTATGGCTTGGGTGATAGATAATCAACAATCAACAATCAACAACCAACAATCAACAATTAACAATTAATCCATGAGTAATATCGTTACAGGCGCGGCAGGTTTTATCGGCTCTAACTTAGTAGAAACGCTGTTAAAGCAAGGTGAAAAAGTCATCGGCATTGATGAAGTCAACGATTATTACGATCCCGAATTGAAGAGAAAAAATCTCGCTCATTTTGCAAAACATCCCAATTTTCAACTGATAGAGGACAATATTTTATCTTTGGATTGGCGATCGCTCTTAGCTAATACAGAAGTCATTTATCACCAAGCAGCGCAAGCAGGCGTCCGCGCTAGTTGGGGAGAGGGTTTCCGCAGCTACACCGAGCGTAATATCAATGCAACTCAGGTACTCTTAGAAGCAGCAAAAGATGCACCGCAACTGAAAAGATTTGTACTAGCTTCTTCTTCTTCGGTGTACGGGAATGCTGAAACTTTCCCTACCAGCGAAACAGCCTGTCCTCAACCAGTTTCTCCCTACGGAATTACTAAGTTAGCCGCTGAACGTTTGTGTTCGCTTTATTATCACAATTTCGGCGTTCCGGCAACCATGTTGCGCTATTTCACCGTTTACGGGCCTCGCCAGCGTCCCGATATGGCATTCCACATATTTTTTAAATCAATTTTGCGTGGCGAAGCGATTTCCATTTACGGAGACGGACAGCAAACCCGAGACTTCACCTTTATCAGCGATTGCATTGCTGCTAATTTAGCTGCTGCTAAAGTTCCAGAAGCTATAGGCGAAATTTTCAATATAGGAGGGGGAAGTCGAGTTGCTTTAGCAGAAGTTATTCACACAATGGAAAACATTGTCGATCGCCCGATTCGCATCAATTACCTAGAATCGAGCAGAGGAGATGCGCGGGATACTAGCGCTGACGTATCGAAAGCTAAGAAAATCTTGGGATATCAGGCACAGGTTTCTTTGAGGGAAGGGTTGAAACAAGAATGGGAATGGGTGCAGTCTTTGTATAGTTAGGGCGTACTTAACCTACTTGACGGATACAAGCTACGGGACATGAGATAACTCTGGGTATTTGACCTTTTACTGATACTCTACTGCACCAAACGATCGCTCAAAAAAGGTTAAATTACACAAATGCAGGCCGTGGCACAGTTGTGTCACGGGGGACAAAATCGTGCCGAGCAATCAAATGCGTGTATATGCGTATGCGGATTTGGTATCATACTAAATCCGCGTTCCAAACCCCTTTTCTTTTTATATTCGGCGGTTGAAACCGCTACGACACAACCAAAGTCTGCTTCAATCATTCTTTATCATAAAATTCGGTTTAAAACCCCGTCCTGCGCTTGACAGCTTTTTCCACTGTTAAGTAATCTAACGTATTTATTGACTTGGGAGTAAATCAATTCTACAATAAAAGTTGATTTTAAAGATTAAGTATCTGGCTGTAAAGCAAGGAAAAATCGTAATTAAAGTTAATCGCAAAAACAATTAGAGATAGACCTTTGGAAGTGGTACGCGGGAACTCCGGGAAAAGGAGTGCTATGCAGTTAAACGCCCAAAAGAGATCACCACCCTCAAAGAGCTTTCGTGGTGAGGCAAGGGAATCCCATCAACGGGAATAGTAAGATCAAAATCTCTTACGAATCCTCATGCCTTCAGGCTCAGGAGCGTCAACTCCACTTTGTTGGCAAGAAGTAGATTCTAGTACACCACAGGGTCGGGACACGGCAGTAGAAACACAGATGTGTCGTGTCTTCAGATATTACACCCTTATCAATTTTTAAAGTTCTGTAAAAGTAAGCGGAGGCGTAAAATCATGAGGATTTATCAATTACTCTTCATCAAATCAAACTCACAAATATCGCAACTTAATAAACAAGTAAATCCCAAAAAAGTCAGCCAATTGGTTAAGTGGGTATTCGATAGATTATGTGCAGCGATCGCGCTGGCAGTTTTTTCTCCCGTAATATTAATGGTTGCGATCGCGATCTACCTCCGCATGGGCAGACCAATTGTTTTTACCCAACCACGTCCCGGTAAAAACGGTGAGGTTTTCCAATTCTACAAGTTTCGCACGATGACGAGCGATCGCGATGCCGATGGCAATCTTCTCCCCGACGTACAACGAATCACCGCGATCGGTAAGTTTCTGCGCCAAACCAGTTTAGACGAACTTCCCCAACTCTGGAACGTTCTTAAAGGTGATATGAGCTTTGTTGGCCCTCGCCCCTTGCTGGTAGAATACTTGGAGCGTTATAGCCCGGAACAAGCACGGCGTCATGAAGTTAAACCAGGGATTACGGGTTGGGCGCAGATTAACGGTCGCAATGCCATTAGTTGGCCAGAGAAATTTAACCTAGATGTTTGGTATGTTGATCGCTGGAGTTTGTGGCTTGACTTCCAAATTCTCTTGTTAACTCCCATAGAAGTCATAAAACATAGAGGTATCTCCCATCCCAACCAAGCAACTATGAATGAATTTTTAGGAAACATGAAGTCAAACGAGTAGAGGTGAGGTTATATGGATACCTATTTGTATGGTTGCGGCGGACACGCCAAAGTTATTATAGATATTTTATATCGCCAAGGACAAGTAATTACGGCAATTGTTGATGATAACCCACCGCCAGAAATTACTGAAATTTATGGTAATCCAATCTACTTAGCAGCAAAAAAATTGAGGGAAATCAATATAGAAAACACTCAATGGATTGCGGCTATCGGTAATAATCGTACCCGTCAGTATATAGCTCAGAAAATCACAGATTTGGGATATGCTTTCACAACTGCAATTCACCCTTCGGCACAAATTGCATTAGGAGTTGAAATTGCTTCTGGTACCGTCATTATGGCTAATACTGCTATCAACACTGAAACCCAAATTAACCATCACGTTATTATTAATACTGGTACAACTATTGACCACGATTGTATTATTGATGATTACTGCCACATTGCTCCTGGCTGTTCTCTTGCGGGTCAAGTTCGTTTGGGTAGAGGTGTTTTATTAGGTGTTGGTACTAAAGTTTGTCCTGGCGTAGAAATTGGAGAGGGAACAACCTGTGGAGCAGGTTCAGTAGTTATTCACTCTCTTCCTTCCCATTGCTTAGCCTACGGTTGCCCAGCCAAAATTGTCGATCGTAATTACTTCCCGTAATATTTATTTATATCATAAATGTTACTTTACTTGCGTTCTTTATATTTATGGGGACAATTTTCTTCTGGCTGCTGTATTGCTATAAAATTGGGCAAGGGAAAATAAGTTAAGAAATTAGCATTTTCAATAATTCATTATCAACTTAGCTGAAAAATGACCAAACAAATCCTCCTCTCAACACCTCACATGGGTTCCCTCGAACAGGAGTTCGTCAAAGAAGCCTTTGACACCAACTGGATCGCCCCCGTTGGCCCCCATGTAGACGCTTTCGAGCAAGAATTCTGCGAGGTAGTTGGCGCTAAACACGCAGCGGCTGTTAGTTCCGGTACCGCAGCTTTGCATTTGGCTTTACAATTAATTGGTGTCGGTTCAGGAGATGAGGTTTTTTGCTCGACTCTGACTTTTATTGCAACTGCTAGCCCGATTACTTATCTTGGCGCCAAACCAGTTTTTATCGATAGCGATCGCACTTCTTGGAATCTCAACCCCGATTTGTTCCGAGAAGCACTTGACAAACGAGCAAAAATTGGTAAATTACCCAAAGCTGTTGTGATCGTACACCTCTACGGTCAAAGTTGCGATCTCGACCCAATTCTGGAAGCTTGCAATGCTTATGAAATTCCGCTAATAGAAGATGCGGCCGAATCTCTAGGGGCTAGCTATAAAAATAGATCGCCTGGAAGCTTTGGTAAAATCGGCATTTTCTCATTCAACGGTAATAAAATTATCACCACTTCCGGCGGCGGAATGTTAGTTTCCGATGACCAAAAACTGGTAGAAAAAGCTCGTTTTTTGGCGACCCAAGCCCGCGACGCCGCTCCTCATTACCAACATTCAGAAATTGGCTACAATTATCGTCTCAGCAATGTTTTGGCGGGAATTGGTCGCGGTCAATTACGGGTTTTGGAGGAGCGAGTTGAAGCTAGACGAGGCAATTTTGACTTTTACAAACAAGCTTTAGGAAACTTGCCGGGAATTGAATTTATGCCGGAAGCTGATTTTGGAAAAGCTACTCGCTGGCTTACTTGTTTAACAATCCAACCGGCCGCTTTCGGTACAGATAGAGAACAAGTTCGCCTAGCACTTGCTCAAGAGAAAATAGAAGCGCGTCCGGTTTGGAAGCCTTTACACTTACAGCCAGTATTTGCTGATTGCGAATGTTTGGGCGGTGCCGTGGCTGAAGAGTTATTTAAGTACGGGCTTTGTTTACCTTCTGGCTCTAATTTAACTGATGAAGATTTAGAGCGAGTGACAAGTGCGATTGCCCAAATTCACAAAGAAAATCGATGATATAGCCGAAGGAAGTTCGGCAACGGATTCGCTCGACGGATTTAACGGAGGTCAGGAAGAAGAAAGATGCGATCGCTATTATATCCCTGACTTTTTCAAGGAATTGGGGAGTTGCGTATTTTGTCTTTGGATTAATTTTATTGCCATTCTTGCAATGCGATCGCAATTCCTTGTTTTAATTTTGGTTCGAGGCTCTCTTGCTTAACTAAACTTTCTAATTGCTGTCTGGCCTCGGCAGCGCCTAGCTGTTTGAGCGCTGCCATGCAGTGCAGCCTGACGCTGCTGTCTGCGTCACCCAACATTGAAATAAGAGCCTCTAGCCCTCTCATATCTCCTAATTTTCCTAAACCTAAAGCTAAAGATTTTTTGCTAACTGCCTCCTGCACTGCCGGATGACCTGTTTTTAACAAATCAATCAGAATTTCAGCAGCAATAGCTTTTAATTCCGGCTTTTCTACTCGCCCTAAAACAGTGACTATCTCTTGATAAACAGTAGAGTTTATGTTAGTAAATGGCGCCATTAATGTCTGATGCAAATATGCTAAAGCGGTTGCAGTTTCCATCCAGCTTAGGGCGCGCACAGTTTCGATTTGCAATTCAGCCGGAGTTATTGGCGATCGCAGCAATTCAAATAAAGCAGCCGCTGCAGCATCGGTTTTCACTCGCCCGATCGCGATCGCCGCTTGCTGACAAACTTCTAATCGAATGTCCGAAAGCAAAGGTTTGAGCAAGTTAACTAAATCTAATTCTGCATCTAAATAGGCGCGCACACCGAGAGCTCGCACGGCTTCTTTTCTGACTGCTGTCGCAGGATCTTTGAGTGCTGCTACCAGCACCGGCGGGATGCGGGAGTCGTGAAAGTTGCTCAGGGCCTCGATCGCGGCTGCCCGCACCGCAACTTGAGAGTCTGCGACTACGCTCAACAGCGGCGGGATGGTTTCGGTGCGCCGAATTTGGGCTAGTGCCGCTGTGGCAAACTGTCGCGAGTCTTCTTGCTTCAAGAGAGTTGCGAGGGATTCTATGGCTGTCGGACCAAAATTCCCTAGGGTTTCGGCGGCGATTTGGCTCAATTCTTCGTCGGAATTTTTGACCAATTCTACTAAAGCTTGAATCACTTCCGGGCAATTCCCTACGGGATAGCTTCGCTTCACGAACTTTCCGAGAATGCGGGCGGCGAACCACCGGGGTTCCGTGTCTGCGTCTTCGTCTTCGAGTACGGCAATTAAAGGTGCGATCGCGCCATTTCCCAAATTGGGCAATACTTTAGCAATTTCCCAGCGGTCTTGAAAATCGCCCGATTTTAAGGCTTCTATTGCTAAACTGACAGCTTGCTCTAAAATGTGTTGTTCCTGCGGCTTGCTACCGTCGGCTGTCACTTGCTGCAAGCATTCAACTAACAAGGGCCAGTTTTGGCGATCGGCAGCGACTTGCGCTTCTTCAAAAAAATTAGACATAATTTTATTTTTACTTCTTTAAGGAGCTAGCGGAGAACGCAAGATACTTTTTAGCAATCTTTTGTTACAATTATCCATTTTTTGACATATTTGTCAATCGATCATAATTGGTAAAATCGCAATCAAGCATTAATATGAGCCGGTTAACCCATCAAGCTATAATTTTGGTAATTAAAAACACTCAATATTGCCCATTAAAAATTAACAAATGAACAAAGCTCTACTTTTAGTAAATCAGCACTCCCGAAAAGGGCAAAAGCTATTATCTCAAGCCACTGTAGAACTAGAAGCACTGGGTTTTGAGCTAATTGTAGAATCTACGGATCACGCCAGCGAACTTCCCGACACAATTCGCCGCTACCAAAATCGAGTTGAATTAGTAATAATCGGCGGTGGCGACGGCACTCTCAACGCTGCCATAGAAGGTTTGACAGACACCAAGTTACCGTTGGGTATTTTGCCGATGGGAACTGCTAACGACCTAGCCCGCACTCTGGGAATTCCTACCGATTTACCCGCAGCTTGTCAAGTAATCGCCAGCCGTAAAGTTCGGTTCATAGACTTGGGTTGGGTGAACGGCAAGCATTTTTTTAATGTGGCAAGTTTGGGATTGAGCGTGGAAATTACCCAGCGGCTGACTAAAGACGTAAAGCAGCGCTGGGGAGTTTTAGCTTATGCTTTTACTGCTTTGCAGACAATTTTGTCAGCGCGACCGTTCCGAGCAGAAATTAAGGTAGAAAACCAATCTTTTAATGTAAAAACTATTCAAATTGCCATTGGCAACGGCCGCTACTACGGCGGTGGCATGACAGTTGCCGAAGATGCCACAATCGACGACAAGCGACTAGATTTGTATAGTTTGGAAATAAAAAAATGGTGGGAAATCATTGCTTTGCTGCCAGCTATGAGACAAGGAAATCATACCAGTTGGCCTAACGTTCGCGCCTTGCACGCTGAAGAATTTGAGGTTAATACTAGCAAACGCCGTCCGATTAATACCGACGGTGAAATCACAACTCACACACCTGCAAAATTCCGAGTAATTCCCCAAGCTTTAGCAGTTATAGCTCCTTCCTAACTCATAATTAATATACAGCGTTTTCCGCTGTTATGAGGTACAATAGCAACAGTTAGCAAACCAATTTCTTAAATGCTGAGGATTTATT
>NZ_JAUBQR010000395.1:0-2598 GCF_036701385.1 Microcoleus sp. Pol12B4
GACCTTGTTTATTTCGCCCATTCTTATTTAACCTATCTATCAGTTTCCCCTATTTCTGCAGCACTGCCATCCGCGATTGCACGGAATTTATATTCTGTGTGTTTTCCCTTACGTTCGGCAAACGCGCAATTACCGATAGCTCCCATATCCTACTGGTGATACCACTTTCAAAAAAGAATCCAAATCTAGGTCCGTGCTTCAAACCTCGATAGCCATTAGTCATTCGGGTAGTGATGCACAGTAATGGTTTAATATTAAATCAACATAGATTTTCGAGGTCAAAGTATGAAATGTCCTAAGTGTCAAAGCGATTTTTTTATTAAAAATGGAAAGACTTTTTACGGAAAACAGCGATTTAAATGTAAAAATTGTAGTTGTCAGGAAGATTGAAAATTCTCAATATAAGCAGATTTCACTCCTATATTAAATCCTTAATTGAGTGGCTGGTTTTAGAAAAAATTTCTAGAGCCGGAATGCTAGAGCTACGGGGTATCCATTCGATGGCTCCAGAGTAATGTACAGGACTTACGCAAGCATAGCCGTTACACAACAAATGTATGGAAAAAAAACGTGGTCGCTTACCGTACCGAGCGGCATATTATCTTGCGTAGACCAGGCTGTCATTTTTACTGCACCTGACGGAAACCAATATGCCGTCAATGGTTTCGCCATAACTGCAGGCTATCCCTCAATTGATCCAATTACCTTGCCAGATCCTGTAAACCCATGCTCAAAGAGGTATCTTGGAGTGCTGATATATGATGGGAAGAGACTCTGCTCCCAATAATAAATAAAAATTTTTTATTGGCAGTAAATCATCAACTTTTTAAAAGCACTCAATCAGTAAGGGCTAGGTGCTTGAAAAAAATTGCACAATTTGGGGTATAGACTCGGTTCGATATTTAGGTACAAAACTTTATGTCGTGTCCTATTTTGACCGTATCTCAGCTATACATTAGGTAGAGTTTTTGTGTCCCAAAAAAGTATCGGAGCGAATTGTATGGATTGGAAAAAATGTGCGGTGATGGGTTTATTGCTGCTAGGGGTAAATTGGGGGTGTGAACCAGGTCAGCCAATTTCAGTTTCACAACAAAATTTCGGTGATGCTTGGCCCTTGACAGTGCCACGTGGGAGATTGGCTTGTATGTTTACGAATGACTTTCATGCAGAGAGTGTAGAAGTTATTTTTTTTATTGCACCTGATGGTAAAGAATATTTGCTCAGGGGTTCGCCGATGCGATCAGAAAAGATTCTTCTCCCAATTGATTCAATCCACAAGCCCGACCCCCTCAATTCACGAGCTAAAAAAAATCTTGATGTATTAATTTATGCAGGACTCCAGGTATGTCCATACTAGAAAAATTGCCTACCCAAACTATTGGATTAAATAAGCGTGCGCTAGAAAGAAATCACTCGACGCGCTTGAAATAGAACTATATAGAGCAAAAGCTGAATAATAAAAACTTGGCTAGATGATGCCAGAATTAGTAAGTAAAAAAAAGAGGAATTGAGGGGCAAATCAAATGAGTTGGAAAAGATGCGGAATAATGGCTCTGTTGCTGTTGGCTGCAGGCTGCGCGGAAAAGAGAGAAATGTTCATTACGCAGAAACAATTTGGAGAACGATTGCCGCTCACTGTACCTCATGAAAGATTGTCGTGTATTCGTTTCAGGGGTAAGGCAGAGAATATTATTTTTTAATTTGAGGGCTACGAATATTTTGTTGGCAACAGCTCCGAAGGAACAGAGCAAGACCAGTACCGCCCGATTGAGCTACTTGTGAAGGCGAAGCCCAAGTACAGAAACCCGCGTGCAAAAATGGACATCCGTGTGTTGCTTGATGAAGGTTTAAGACTGTACGCGCACTAATTTGCTGTTAGGAAATAAGCATTAGAGTATTACAAGATGGGTGCTTAAATCCAAACTATATAGAGCACAATTTGAATAATAAAACCTTTTTTGGTTCATCGCCTAGTTAAGAAAAGTAATATAAAATGCGAGCAAGTCTAATGAGTTTTAAGAAGTGTGTAGCGATAAGTTTGTTGCTATTGGTGACAGGTTGCACGACGCAAAAGAAGGGGCGACTTATTACAGAAAAAAAAATTAGTAAGGATTGGCTCCTTATTGTACCCAGTCGAACCCTAGTTTGTGTGGCGTCACCCTTGGAATCTCGGTCTATTTTCTTTATTTCTCCTGATGGCAAACGATACAATCTTATTAATGCAGAAGAATACCTATCAATTTTTTCCATTTTGAAACCGGCCCCACAAAACTCATACTCTAAATTTGTCAATCCCGAATGGCTACTTAAAAAAGGAATGAAGTTGTGCCCAGAACAATTTTGGTTAGCGCCCCGCAACTGTTATGGAGGCGCTAACCAAAATTGTTGAATTAAATTCCAAACTATTGAACGCTAGCTCTACCACTAGCAATATCATCAATGCTAGCCTGTCCCTTCCGTGTTTAAAAACTGAAGAGACAACAAGGGACGAGGGGCTTTCTGGGTAGCCCGATGTGTTTATACCATTTTTTTAAAGATATGATAGACTTATATGAAAAGTAAAGGAGAGAATTTAAATGTCTGGTCGTCCTCATATAA
>NZ_JAUBQR010000091.1:0-23203 GCF_036701385.1 Microcoleus sp. Pol12B4
CCAACAATTACTCAAAACCCAGCACCAGTCTCAAATGTGCCACCAGCACCAACAATTACTCAAAACCCAGCACCAGTCTCAAATGTGCCACCAGCACCAACAATTACTCAAAACCCAGCACCAGTCTCAAATGTGCCACCAGCACCAACAATTACTCAAAACCCAGCACCAGTCTCAAATGTGCCACCAGCACCAACAATTACTCAAAACCCAGCACCAGTGTCAAATGTGCCACCAGCACCAACAATTACTCAAAATCCAGTGGTTGCGCCTGCTGCTGCGCCGATAAATCTTGCACCGATACCGACACCGGAGCTCGCAGCCAACCAGCCACCCAGCACAAATCGTTTATTTTCGCCCAGCTTGCAAGAGCAAAACCAGATATCTAATTCCTTGCAACAGCGCATTTCACCTCCCGCGTCGGGGAATCTTGACGCTTCCAATTTGCCAACTAACGTCGATGCCGTTATTTTTCCCGTGGAGCAGAGATTTACCAGGGAGTTTGCCGATTACCTAAGTTTGCCATCAACAAATGCGATCGCCACCCTAGAAGATGCCCAAAATACCCTTCGCAGTGTCCAACAAGCCACAGGCATCAAACCAGCTCTCATTTATATCAGCTTTGTACCCAGGGGTTCTACAGTCGATCGACCTTACGGCAGTTCGTCCATCTTGCGCGTAGAACAGCAAATTCAAGCCTCTGACGAACTGGAAATGATGGTGATCACCCCGGAAGGTGTTCCCGTTCGCCAGCGCATCCCTGGAACCTCTCGCGCCCAGGTAATGGAAGCTGTTCGGAAATTTCGCGATGAACTGACTAATCCGGTAAAGCGCAACACTAAAAGTTATTTGCCCTTGGCTCAGCAACTCTACCAGTGGATGGTAGCGCCGCTCGAAGCAGAACTGCAAGCAAAAGGCATTGAGAATTTATCTTTTATCTCAGATATGGGGTTGCGATCGATACCGATGGGTGCCCTGCACGACGGCAAAGGCTTTCTGGTAGAGCGTTACAGTGTTGGCTCGATGCCGAGTCTGAGTTTGACAGATACCAGCCCCGCCAATTTCAAAAATACCCAAGTTCTGGCAATGGGGGCGTCGCAATTTGCAGATATGAGTCCTTTGCCTGCGGTGGAAATAGAAGTAGCGACAATCACGCCGCAGCAGTGGCCGGGCAAGTCTTTCTTGAACGAAGCTTTCACCCTGGCCAATTTGAAATCGCAGCGCCAGCAGCAGCCTTTTGGGATGATTCACTTGGCTACTCACGCCGAATTTCGATCGGGAGATCCGAGCGAATCCTTTATTCAGTTGTGGGATACTAAACTGCGTTTGGATCAGTTACGACAAATGGGATGGCACAGCCCGCAAGTTGAAATGTTAGTTTTGAGTGCTTGCAGGACTGCTGTGGGCGATCGAGAGGCCGAGTTGGGCTTTGGCGGGTTAGCCGTGCAAGCCGGGGTTAAATCGGCTATGGCAACTCTCTGGTATGTCAGCGACGAGGGCAGTTTGGGGTTGATGACGGAGTTTTACGGGCAGTTAAAAACTGCTCCGATTAAAGCAGAAGCACTGCGGCAAGCGCAATTAGCGATGTTGCGCCAAGAGGTGCGAATTGAAGGGGGGATGCTGCACACTTCTGTTGGCAATCTGCCGTTACCCCCGGAATTGGCAAAAACGACGAGTCAGAATTTCTCTCATCCTTATTATTGGTCTGCTTTTAGAATGATTGGCAATCCTTGGTGAGTCGATCGCCCGCCCGTACCTCAACAACCGCCCATCACTCATAATTGCCACAAAAATTCAAAATCCCAAACCCAAAACTGCCCAACCCCAGTACGATCGATCTAGTTAGCAAAAATAAGTAAAAACACTACCGGAGTAATTTTTATGGATCTGGTCGTACTCCAGAACTGGCTGGACAACATCTCCTTTGCCGTTTTGTTCTCCACAATGCTCATTTACTGGGTTGGCGCAGCATTCCCCGGCATTCCCTACCTGGGGGCCCTAGGAACCGCAGGAATGGCCGTCGCCAACCTATCCATCGCCGCTTTACTCGGTTCTCGATGGATAGAAGCCGGCTACTTCCCCTTAAGCAACCTCTACGAATCTTTATTTTTCCTAGTTTGGGGAATCACCGCCATCCACCTAGTCGCGGAAAACATGAGTCGTTCCCGCTTAGTAGGAGTAGCCACATCCCCCGTAGCAATGGCAATATCCGCCTTTGCAGCCCTGACTCTGCCCGCAACCATGCAATCGGCAGAGCCCCTAGTACCCGCCCTCAAATCAAACTGGCTGATGATGCACGTTAGCGTCATGATGCTCAGTTACTCAACTTTAATGGTAGGAGCGCTACTGGCGATCGCCTTTTTAATCGTCACCCGCGGCCAAAAAATCGAACTCACCGGTAGTTCCTTCGGCACCAATAGCAACCGCAACGGCAACTACCGCCTCCAACGCCCTCAAAACCCCGAACCTCAAATTGCAGAAACCAGCGCCGACAGCGCATTAGTTTTCAGCGAACCCTCTTTCAACTCCAACAATAACGGTTTGGGAACCACCGCACTCCTCGAATTAGCAACCGTTCAAACCTCATCAACCGCCCCAACTCAAACCGCAGAACTTCTCTCGCCCCAGCGCTTGAATCTAGCAGAAACTCTTGATAACATTAGCTATCGCATCATTGGTTTAGGATTCCCCTTACTGACAGTTGGCATTATTGCCGGTGCGGTTTGGGCTAACGAAGCTTGGGGATCTTACTGGAGTTGGGACCCGAAAGAAACTTGGGCGCTAATTACTTGGTTGGTATTTGCTGCCTACCTGCACGCCCGCATTACTCGTGGCTGGCAGGGAAGACGCCCAGCAATTTTAGCAGCCACAGGTTTTGTGGTAGTTTGGATTTGCTATCTAGGCGTAAATCTGTTAGGCAAAGGTTTACATTCCTACGGTTGGTTTTTCTAATTCCTGATCCACCAATGGGTCACAGGAGAACAGGATAAGTCAAAGCATCGGGATTAATATCATCTCCGGTTGTAGGGTGGGCAATTCCCACCTTACTCAACCAGCGATATTCTAATAATTAACTCCCTCTTCCTTCTTCCCTTTTTTTACCCGATCGCGAAGTCGAAGCGCCTTCTTTCCTCTTCTAATTTCTGCCTTCCCTCTTCTAAATTCGGTCTTCCTAACCTCCGTCTTTACATCCGTTGCATCCCGTACATTGCTCGTTGCCGAACTTCCTTCATTCATTAAAATAAGGACAATTAATATGGACGAATTGCCAATATTTCCCAAACAAGACGATGTTGTGTCTGCCCCTACCAGCGCTTTGATGTATCAATGTACATTCAAAGTCAGCGAATTTATGGCAATTATGCAGGCGAAATTGGTAGACGAAAAATTATTTTCAGACGGTCTGGATTGCGAGCTATTAAGTGCTGGCAAAGACTGGACTAAAGGAAAACTTAGAATGCGTCTGGAGTTCATTCCGCTTGAACCGGAAATTAAAGAACAAAAAGCCCTTCCTGCCGCTGCAGAAAGATCAGACACCGTGCAAAAATACGCCGTAGATAGCTCAAATCAAACCGATATAGATGAGCCATTAAATCAATGTGACTCAACAGAAATCAGTAATCATTTTCCTATTTCTAGGTATCCAGACCGCGACCCCCAAAGTATAGGAATGTGGAGCTAGGAAGGCAAAGACTGAGAGATTGGGAGAGGGGGATACTCCCCCTTATTTACTCAAAATACATCGGTTAAATCCCGGAAACTGCTCGTTTTATAACTTCCTTATTTTTGCTTAATCAAAAACTGCTCTCATGGCTGAATCTTCCAATTGGACGCACCTGCACGCTCAAGTTCACAGGACGCTGCTGTACCGACAAATATTGCCATCGAATCAGCGGTTGCTAGTAGCAGTATCGGGCGGACAAGATTCTCTGTGTTTAATTAAATTACTGCTAGATTTGCAGCAAAAATGGGGGTGGAATCTAGGAATTGTTCACTGCGATCATCGTTGGCGTTCTGACTCGCAAGCGTCGGCTAATCATGTAGAACAATTAGCTAAAAACTGGGGAATATCCTACTATTTGGAAACAGCCTCGGAGATTTCCAAAACAGAAGCAGCGGCCAGACAGTGGCGATATCTAGCTTTAACCGAAATTGCGATCGCCCACAACTACCCCTACATTGTTACAGGCCACACAGCCAGCGATCGCGCCGAAACACTCCTCTACAACCTGATTCGCGGCAGTGGCGCCGATGGACTTTCCGCCCTCACCTGGAGGCGGCCCCTGCTCGATTTTCGATTGGAAGATCAGGATGAAAATTCCCAATCGAAAATCCAAAATCTAAAATCTAAAATCTATTTAGTTCGTCCCTTGCTGGAAATAACTCGATCGCAAACAGGTCAATTTTGTCAAGATCAAAAACTACCCATTTGGGAAGATTCCACAAATCAAGACTTGCAATATAGTCGCAACCGGATTCGATCGGAATTATTGCCTTATTTGGAAACTCATTTCAATCCAAAAGCCCAACAAGCCCTAGCTCAAACAGCCGAACTCCTCCGCGCCGATGTAGAATATCTCGAACTTGCAGCCAGCGACTTGCTACAGCGAGCAATGTCTCCAATTGCAGACAGTTCGCAGGTGAATTTTCAACTTCCCGTCAAGTTAAATCGCCCAATTTTGCGTGAAGCACCCCTGGCACTGCAGCGACGGGCTATGCGGCAACTACTGAAACAAATATTACCCTCGGCGCCCAGTTTTGAAAGCGTAGAAAAACTAACCAGCTTAATCGTAGCGCCCAACCGATCGCAAACCGATCCATTTCCTGGAGGAGCGATCGGTCGAGTCGAACACCCTTCGATAATTTTAGATATTAAATTTTAAGATGTGATCAAACCCGAAAGGACTTGCCGCAAATCTGAAACTACCCGATCTTGCTCCTCTCCCGTCTGCTGCACCCGATCGAGTTCCCCCGTCGCCGCTTCGAGCTTTTGGCGTAGCGCATTCAAATTGTCCTGCACCGGCTGCAACATTTCTTGATAAACATTCACTCTGCCCCATAGTTGCGCCACTGCACCTTTCTGGTTGAACAAATTCTGCTCTAACTGCTTGAGTTCGTAACGTTTCGCCTCACTTTCCCCATTTTGGCGGTTGACATTTGCCTCAATTTGGGATACAGCTTCCCGCACCTGCTGAATTTCGTTTTCCAGTCTTTGCAATTCTTGGCTTTGCTGCTGCCGCTGAGTATTGAGCTGTGCGACAATCGGTCCCAAATCAATATCTCCTCGCTCTTGTTTGGGAGCATTACCAGTACCCAGCCGCCGCCACAGCACCGCCTGATGCTGCTTTAAAACATCTTCCCGTTCCTGCAATCGGAGGCGCTGTCCCACCAGAGTTTCGTTTAACATCTGATAACTTTCGAGTTCATCTGCCATTTCATTTTCCAAAGCCATGCGATCGTACTCGCTAGCAGCTTGAATTTTCCCTTGCAGTTCCTCGATTGTCTCCCGCTGCAGAGTCAACTCCTCCTCTTGATCGTTAACAAACCGGAACACTTTTTCCAAATCGTGTTGCAGGTGTTGCACCAGCCCCTGTAACTCATCAACAGGCATCTTCTCCAAAGCTGACACATCTACTTTTTGCTCCGTACCCGCAGTACCCGAAGCAGATGCGAGCCTGGAAACTTGCTGGTAAAGATCCTCAACAGCCCGCACCTGCAAAGACACGGACTGAGCCTGGTCCTGCTTCGCGCTGAGGGTACTTTGCTGCCCTTTAAGCTCCGCCCGAGCTTGCGCCAAAGCATCTTGAGATTGGTACCACTCTTGCCAGCGGTTTTGGAGACTCTGATTTTGTCGATCGACCTCTTCTTGTTGCTGTTGAGCTATGCTTTGTTTTTGCTCCAACTGCTGCCAGTGCTGATCCAGAATTGCCTGTTGAGCGCCCACGGCACTAAAAGACTGATTGAGTTGTTCCCGCACCCCTTGGGCAGAAGCAATTGCCCCTCCCAGCTTCTGCATCAACTCCTGAATCCTCTGGGTCTGCTGCTCATCAACTACTGCCCCCTGCGGAGCCTCAGACTGCTGCTGGGCCACCCGTTGCTGCTCGCCCCGCAACTGTTCCCAAGCGGTCTCAATTTCCACACGACTGCGATCGACTTCTTCTCGCAGTCGGTTAGCTTCATCTCGAGTATTTTCAATTTCTGAGCGCTGAGCCTCCAGTCGCTCCAACTCCTCTTCCATTTGAGCCAACTGCTCTTCGCGGGCTTGCATTTCCATTTCCCGGCGATTGAGTTCCTGACTCGAAAACGTCAGAGAAGCCTTCCACTGTTCTATTTCCTCTTCCTTATCTTTAAACTTGTCCTGCAATCGCGAGAAATTTTGCAGAATGCTCACCAACTGGCGGGCCGCCTCCTGAATCCGCTGCACTTGCTTGCTAGCGCTCAACTCAACCAGCACCAGCGTGCCGTCGTTAAACTTATTAGCTTCCTCAACTGGGATCGCGTCATCGCCTGGTACGGCGCTCCAGTTATGTTCGCCCCGCTGACAAGCTAGCAGTTTCAGTTCAGCCTTACCGCCACCGAGACCAAAGCCGCTTCTCTGTTTTTGTACTTCCGCTAGATACAGCACACTAATAGTCCTCTGCTTCGTAAAACCTATCCCAACTTACTTTAAGTTACTTAAAGGCCTAAAAGATAAGTGGTGTTTACTTCCTACGCTGTTGGGTAGACGGCTAATCCCAAGATAAGTAGGCTATCCCCCTTAAGCCAAAGGTTCTTGGCTAAACATAGCACTGCGTGCGATCTTTAGTCAACTTACCTAAAGTAAATAAGTATAGGCAAGTAAGAATAACTTTTTGCCAATTAACTATTACTTTTTGGTATCGTTGGTCCAATCGGGGGATAGCATTTTTTCTAACTTTAGCAGAACTCACGCATAGCACGTGATCACGGGAGAACTTCTAGAAAGTACCGCCGCCGCCAGTTGTCTGGAGGAATGAGAGAGCAGTACCAATGCCGCTTGATTAAAGACTAGCAAAACTGCGGAGACTGCCATAGCCCAAACCTGAAAAAGGTCAGCCATTGAACCTTCCCACGTCTAAAGCCGGGGGATTCTTGCCCACCTTCTAGACGACAATGGGACATTCAAATATCGCTCTACTCACTCAAAGAACTTTACTTCTCCCGGAGCGCAGACTTGCTGAGTCCTTCATATTTTTAAGGTTGAACGTGACCTATGCTGCAATTATTTGCCCTTTAACTAATCCGAATTAATCGGAATAGTGCGTTGCCGGGGTTGCTCGCCGTCTAGGATATTTCAATGGGTTGAAATTTATTCTTACTTTGGCGAGTCGCTCTGTGCCAATTATACCACTCTGGTTTTAGCAACACAATCGTTTCACGTGACTTAAAAGTCCCTACCGACTGATCCCCAGGTCTAACTCCCCATGTCGTTAGCCTAGGGCTTGCCTCGGGCGTTTCAATCCAAAAATTTGTATTGATTTTACAACTCTTTAGTTATGGGTCGATCGCGATAAAAGCCGTTGCAGCCCCCAAGCTGGGGCCTTACTCCGGCGGACTAGGGATTTGAACCGCGCTGCCTTAGAATAAGGTAATGACGCGAGCCTATGACGCTCGCCGCGGGCGAGCAAAAAGGTTGATCGGCACTGAGGGTTTTCCTGACAATTGCCAACAAAGGTTCATTTTGACAGCACCTAATTTTAGGGCTGTGGCAAACCCAAAAAAACCTCGATCGCAACTCATCCAACCCAACAGACTAGCCTCAAGTTCCCATCGGGGCTTGATTGGCACTTGCTGCTGGTAGCAGCGGTAAAACCAGAGAATCCTCGGTATTTTGAAGTTGCCCTACGCCAAGATGTGTTGGATAAACTGACGGCATACTCAGCCAAAAACTTCAAAACTTTGGCGATCAAAGGCTTGAACCAGTCGGGAATGCCAGCGTTGCACACTCGAAGAACCCGTGCCATCGTGCGATATGGATTCTACGAGTTTAGGCAACAGTGGGAATACTAAGGTGAAACTCTACACTTAGAGAATGCCGCGAGTTTCGCGGTTTCAGCTTGTGGACTGGTAGCGCGGCCGAGGAGCAGCAGCAAGTATCGCCCTTTCGTCAATTCCCAATTGTGAGATCGGCATCGGCGCGTAAATTATTGACGGAAACTAAAGTCAATCTTTCCGCCAGCACACAGCCTTTCCGAACTCAGACGCCAACGGTTTTAAGGAGGACACTTTAGCTGCATGCAGGGAAATTTGAGTGAAATAGACATCCGCAGCATCCTGCAATTGATTGAGTTAGGTCAGCGAACCGGAGAACTGTTCGTAGAGGCCTACACCTCCACCGGCAGCAGCACGGGTACTCAACCTACCTCGCGCTCCCTTGCAGGACAATCCTGGTATGTCTTCTGCTTCAACGGTCAGATTATTTACGCTACCCAGAGTGCGGGCAGTTTGTTTCGCTTGCGCGACTACCTGCGCCGCTACAAAGCAGATACCGCCCTCGACAAAATCCAAGTTCCCTATATGGCATCTACCAATGCCCCAGAATACGGCTACCTATGGGCCCTGCTAGAAAACCACATCCTCACCCCAGCTCAAGGCCGCAATATCATCCAGAGCATGATCCACGAAACCCTATTTGACTTGCTCAGTCTCCACCAGGGTTCCTTCACTTTTGAAATGGGCCCAGCTTTAGCTCCTCAACTGACCAGCTTAGAAATTAGTTCGCTGCTGGCCAAGATTGTCAAACAGGTGCAGCAGTGGAAGCAGTTTCACCCTCACATTCAGTCGCCCAACCAGTGCCCGGTGATTTCAGACCCCTCCGAGCTGCGAGTCGCACTGCCTGTCAATACCTTTAATACTCTCAGACGCTGGGCTGACGGGCACACTTCGATCCGCCAAATGGCGCGCTACCTCAACCGAGACGTACTCACTGTCGCTAAGGCGATTTACCCCTTTGTGCAGCAGGGATTAGTGCAAGTATTTTACGAACCCTCTGTTGCCCCGGCTAACAATAAAAAAGAATGGTCGTCCCCAGAAACCAAAGTTCCGAGAGTTGTCTGTATTGACGACGACAATACTATTCGCAAAACAGTTGAGTCAATTTTAAATGAACACGGTTACGAAGCTACTACGATCGGCAATCCCCTCCAAGCATTGAGTTTGGTGTTTCAACTCAAACCAGATTTAATTCTGTGTGACATCGCCATGCCGGAACTCGACGGGTACGAAATTTGCGCTATGCTTCGTAGTTCTAGCGCTTTCCGGCAGACGCCGATCGTTATGCTGACGGGCATCGACGGATTTATCGATCGCGTTAAAGCCCGTATGGCCGGAGCTACAGACTTTTACACCAAACCTTTTGGTGAAAGCGAATTATTGATGCTGGTAGAAAAATATGTGGGTCCGGGCTACCCTCGGCTCAATCTCTCGGAAAAATTATTAGACCGCTCGCTAGAAGACCAATTAGAAGAAAAATAAATTTCGCACCCATGCCCAGATGGGAGCTTTTTTGTACCTGCGGTTAGATAGAGTCTCGGCCGACACAAAGAGAAAGCTGGGGGTACTATTGGCGATCGCACCATAAACTAGAATGTATTAATCCGCGCGCTGGCATAAGGGCGTCGGTAAAACTCTGTTCAATTTCTAGGTCCAAGTGGGTCTAACACGCTCAAAGTGCAAATATAATATACTTGTTCTCCACTTGCAGCCGCTCCGAAAAACTGATGCACAGAGTTAAACTAAATAGCCAAATAGTTTTCTAAACTTGTCTATAATTTAGCAAACCCCCAACTCTAGGTAAGCTTAACTATGTTTGCCGTCCAACGATCGCTAAAATTGAATAACAACGAAGCGACCTTGATGGCAAAACACGCAGGATTTAGGCGGGTCGTCTTCAATTTCGGGTTAAGCTTGCGGACTCAAATGTATAGTGAGGGCAAGCTTTTGGACTCGATGGTGATCGACGAAGTTAAAAAAGTTCTCACCAACCACGTCAAGAAACAGCCTGAATTTGCTTGGATGAACCAGTTGTCTAGTCGCGTCTACAAAAACGCATTCATTGACTTGAAAGATGCGTTTAGTCCATATCGCTCTGGGAAAGCCGGTCATCCGAAGTTCGCCAGTCGCCGAAACGGTCAATCTTTGAGGGTGGATTCATCCAATGGGAAAGTTCTACTAAGTGCTGGCAACACAATTAAGATTCCTACCTTGGGAACGTTTCGTCTTCACGAGCCACTAGAATGCGGTTCCGTGTCTCAAACTTTTACTATCTCAAAAGAAGGAAGTCGCTGGTCTATTTCATTCTGTGTTGATGCAGAACGTCTACCAGTTCAACAGCCCAAAAGCTCTGTAGGAATCGATGTAGGTATTAAATCTTTTGCCATGCTGTCAAACCAGCAAGTTTTTGACGCACCAAAGCCGTTGAAGCAAGCGAAAAGCAAACTTGCAACAACTTTACAACGTCAAGCTTCCAGACAGGTAAAAGGTTCCAATAACCAGCGTAAAACTTACAACAAAATCAGGCGACTTCACGCGCAAATAGCTTGTATTCGTAAAGATTTCCTGCACAAGTTAACAACTTACTTAGCCCTGACTTTCAAGCTCATCAAAATAGAAGACTTGAATATAAAAGGCATGATGGCAAATCACAGGCTGGCGGGGGCGATATCCGACCTGGGCTTTTACGAGTTCAAGCGTCAACTCGATTACAAATGCCTTATGTATGGAGCGAATTTAGTGCTGGTAGACCAATGGTTTCCTAGTTCTCAAGCTTGCTCGAGTTGTGGCAGCAAAAAAGATATGCCACTGGGTTCTCGGACTTATGATTGTCCTGCTTGTGGTAGATCTATCGATCGCGATCTCAATGCCAGCGTTAATATTTTGAACTTGGAACCCTCGGCAGTCGGGGGATAGCCTACTGATCTTGGGGTAGCCGACTACCCAACAGCGTAGGAAGTAAACTCGGATGCTCTAAAGATGGCTTTAGATAAGTTTAGGTAAGTTTTACAAAGCGGCAAATTTATTGCCAAGGACCTCCGGCCGTCGCGCCATTCACCCCTTGGCTGTGTCAAGCTTGGCTGTGTCAAGTTTCGACCATCGAAATTTCGATCGGGTTATTCTTGGCGGGAAACCTCAACAATTTGCTAGAAATGCAGGTGTCAGAATTATGATTAGCGGTAGCCCAGACTTTATATTACCAGGACTAGGCGTAGATCCGGCTCCGGAATTCCAAGAACTAGAAACTCCCGAAGGCGAACTGCACCTGCGGTTCTACGTTCCTTCGGGGAACGAGTTCGCACTGCCAGCGACAGGGATTAGAGAGGTACTATCCCCTTCCCCAGACCGCATGACACCGATCCCCAACGTTTCCTCTTTGCTTTTAGGTACGCTAAATATGAGAGGACGAGTAATTTGGGTGGCAGACCTCGGCCAATTTCTGGGAGATCAAACACCTCTGAACACAGATAGACCCGAAATCCCGATCGTGGCTGTGGAAGACCAAGACACTATTTTGGGGCTGGCAGTCGATCGAATTGTGGGGATGGACTGGCTCGACGTAGAGCAACTGCACTCTCAGAACAATGCACCAGACGGCATGATTCCATTTCTGAGGGGAGAATGGATGTTAGGTGCACAAGCTCAGAAAGTGCTCCGACTGCTAGATCAAGTGAAAATTCTGCGCTCGGCGCGGTGGGCAGCGTGAAATCGATTTTAGATTTGCGATTTGCGATTTTCGATTGGGGTCTAACCATCAACAGTCACACAACTTGAGGCGCGCATCTAAACATTCAATTCAAGATAAAAATCTAAAATCTCAAATCTAAAATCTAAAATCCAAAGAGGGCGGCAAATGGCAACAAGTACCAACTTTCAGCAGGACTACCAACGGGCAGAAGCGGCCTACATGGATGGCAATTATTCAGAAGCCGCAGCCCTAGTTTATCAATTAGTAGAAGATTTTCCCGAAGACCCCAGCGCTCGCCTGCTGTGCGGACACATTTACTGCTACGGACTGCAACAGTATGAGGTGGCGCGGGAACAGTACACGGTTGTGCTAGGCCTGAGTGACGACCCGAGTTTGGTGGAACACGCTCACAACGGAATTACCTACACAGACCAATTCTTATCTGGAGAGCTGCAAACGGAAAATTTCGAGGCTTTGTCTGCTGAAACTGAATTAGAATTCTACCCAGACTTATCTCTTGATGAAGGGTTAGAAGACCCGGATTTGGGACTTTTTCAAGGAAATTCACCATCCCTTTCCTATAGAAGTCAATCCCCAGACGACATGGAAAACGAGGACTTAGCCGACTTGGGCATGAGTGGCTTGGGGTGGGAAGCGGAAGATGACGATCATGCAGGCTCAGTCCCCGATTTAGCCTCACATTCTAACCCGTTTGGTGGCGACAGCGGCGGAATGGCAGCTTATGCTGAGACCTCCGACTCGCTAGACGACATAGACGAGTTTGCCGACTCGGACTTTGGAGACCCTTTTGCCTTAGATGATGGAGGGTTTGATTCTGCTGACGTTTCTAGCAGCAAAGTATCTGGGAAAAGCTCACCTTACTCAGGAGATTCGTTTTCAGAAGCTCCGACTCAGATGCTCAACGGTCAAAGTTTTGCATCTTCAGAAACCGCGAATTCCTTCGACTCGAACCAACTAGACTCCCCCATCGGGCCCTCGGACAATTTGGGCGAACCTTTTGCTGGGCTCGACTTGCCAGACGAATTTGACGATAACTACGACTACCAATCCCCGCCCCAGAGCGGCCAAAATTACGGTCATAACGCACCTCTGGCCGAAGAGGAAGACCCTTTTGCCGAGGCGATGCCCTCGTCGGGTTTTGGGTCTTCTCGACCTCAGAACAAGCAGCCGAATAACGGGTCGGACTACTCATCAAACTATTCGCTGGCGGAAGACGAAACGCTGTTGATGGGAGGTGCTGTCCCTAACTCTCAAAGTCAAAGGTCAAGCCGGGGACAATTTAATTCAGTCGATCGATCTTCCGCCAACAGCAACGGTTACAGCGACTCGGAACCCCCGGCATTTGGCTCTAGAGACAACTTCGAGTTAGATGCTTTTGATGATGATGCTTTTAGCGATTCTTTCTCTTTCGACGAAAACGAACAAGCGACAGCTTTTGGAGCGTCCGACAAGAACAACAGCGGCTGGTCGTCAAAAGCTGGGAACGTTCAAGAACACAGCGACTTTTTAGACGAATTTGACGAGTTTGACGATTTGGGCAATTTGCCGGACTTTGATATCTCAGAAGATGCCACCAGTTCGATCCTGACTAGAGGTAACACCAATTTCGGCAACTCGACCAGCGGCATGATGGGAACGACGGGCAGCAGCCTGGACTTTGACAACAGCGATGGCTCAGCAATTCGGGATGACGAAATATTTAGCATAAGCGGCCCGGCTGATGCGTCTGTGCCGAGTTTTTCTCCCACCGAAACAGAAGCGCTCGATACTTCGGTAACAGTAGAACAGGGGGGACTGGCTTTCTTGGAAAATGCCCCTTTGTTTACAAAACAGTTGTACACGGCAATCGGGGCGGGACTGGTTTCTCTGGTAGCTGTGGCTTTCGTCACCAACATTGCCTCCTATCAAGCTCTGCGGCAAGACAAACCGGAGGCGATCGTTTACCTGCGCCAAACAGGCTGGGTAATGACCGCAGCCGCAGGCTTTACCAGCTTTTTAACTTCTTGGGGCATCGGCCAATTGATCGCCAAGCAGGTACGCAAGTCGTCGGATAATTTGCAAGCTCAGTTCGATGCCGTATCTCAAGGAACTTTGGATGCTCGCGCTACGGTTTACTCGGAAGATGAATTTGGCAAAATGGCTGCTAAATTCAACCACATGGCGAAGGTCATCCAAACCACGATTAGCGATACCAGGCGCAAGTCTGACGAGCAGGAACAGGCAAAAGAAGACTTGCAGCGCCAAGTGATTCGCTTGCTAGACGACGTGGAAGGAGCGGCCCGGGGTGACTTGACGGTGACTGCGGAAGTGACCGCAGACGTTTTGGGTGCTGTTGCTGACTCGTTTAACTTGACAATTCAAAATCTGCGCGAAATTGTCCATCAGGTGAAGCAGGCGGCGCGGGAGGTCAGCAAAGGTGCTACTGATAGTGCTAAGTTTGCGGGCGATTTGTCTTCCGACGCGCTGCGGCAAGCTGAGGAACTGGCGGCAACGCTTAATTCGGTGCAAGTCCTCACCGATGCGATTCAGCGGGTCGCAGAGAGCGCTAGAGAGGCGGAAGAAGTGGCCCGGGGTGCGGCGGCAACGGCTCTGAAAGGAGGCGAGGCTGTGGAGCGCACGGTGGCGGGGATTTTGGAAATTCGAGAAACAGTAGCAGAAACCACGAGAAAAGTCAAGCGTTTGGCGGAAGCTTCTCAAGAAATTTCTAAGATTGTGGCTTTAATTGCGACGATCGCCTCCCGGACGAATTTGTTGGCCCTCAACGCCAGTATTGAGGCGGCGAGAGCTGGGGAAGCGGGCAGGGGTTTCGCGATCGTGGCAGACGAGGTGCGACAATTGGCAGACCGATCGGCTAAGTCTTTGAAAGAAATCGAACAGATCGTGATGCAAATTCAAAGCGAAACCGGCGCGGTAATGACGGCGATGGAAGAAGGGACGCAGCAGGTTATTGAGGGGACAAAATTGGCAGAACAGGCGAAGCGATCGCTTGAAGATATCATTCAAGTAACTAACCGAATTGACGTGTTAGTGCGATCTATTACTGCCGACACTGTAGAGCAAAACGAAACAGCTCGCGCCGTAGCTTCGGTGATGCAAGCAGTTGAGCTGACCGCTCAGGAAACCTCCCAAGAAGCGCAGCGAGTTTCGGGTGCTTTGCAAAACTTGGTGGGCGTTGCTCGCGACCTTTTGACATCGGTAGAAAGATTCCGAGTAGAAACAGCAGAAAGACAATAATTAAGTGTCTACTGCTTTTTTATCGGCTGATTTACCAGCACATTAGTGTGGCAATGATGGCATAGAAAAAGCAACCTCGCAGTCTTGAAACCCCTGCGGGGATGCTAATTCAACACCTAAAGGAAGTAGGAGTTGCACAGATGGACGATAACATAGTAGAGGTAATACCGGGCATCTTTGGTGAAGTTCAGCCGACGGGCTGTATAATCTCTACCCTAACCAAATCTAGCAGTGGCTATGCCAATAAAAGAATTCGCATTAACGGTGAATGGAAAACGTTTACTGTCCACCGTTTAGTATTAGAAAATATTTTAGGTCGTCCGATTAGACCAGAATACTTTGCTTGCCACACTTGCGATGTTCGCAACTGCATCAATTCCAACCATTTATGGGAAGGTTCTAGGCTGGAAAATTCTCAAGATAGGTTTAAAAAAGGACGTATTAAAGAGGTCGGAAGTACATCTGCTCCGAAACCTCAAAAACAACTGCGAGGCCAAGAAATAATTCCAGGTATTCGGGCCGAAATACAGCCGAACGGCTGCATGATTTGTACCTTGGCTAAAAGAAGTGATGGTTACTCGGTGAAAACTATCAAGATTAACGGGAAAAATCAAAGCTTCTATCCCCACAGACTTGTACTCGAACACAAACTGGGAAGACCTGTTAAACCCGGTTATTTTGCGTGCCACCGTTGCGACGATCGCGGTTGTGTCAATCCTGACCATTTGTGGGAAGGAACCCCCGCCGATAACTCCCGCGATGCTATAGAAAAAAACCGCTTTCCTTTCGTTCCCGGCAAGATATCTGTCCACCGCAAACTCCAACCCCAACAGGTGCGGGAGATTCGCTATCTTTTAAGTGAGGGCATATCGAAAAGAAAAATAGCCAGGACATTTGCCATATCTCGCAGTCAGATTATTCTCTTGGCAAGGGGCGAGATCTACAAAGAGCTTCTCTAGAACTACTAACATAGACCCAATACAATAACGCTTAAAATCAGGAATAAAACTATGCTGCCGGAGCAACAACAGAGGATAATGGGCTACTTTATTGAGGAGGCAAAAGACCACCTCAATACGATCGAACAAGGGTTGCTGAATCTGCAAACCACGATCGAAGACCCAGAACTGGTCAACGAAGTATTTAGGGCCGCTCACTCTGTCAAAGGAGGAGCAGCAATGCTGGGGCTGACCAGCATTCAGCAAACAGCTCACCGACTAGAAGATAGTTTTAAAGTTTTAAAAGAGTGCAGCGTTAAAGTAGACCAACAGCTAGAATCTCTTTTCCTGCGAATTTTTGACACATTGCAAGGGCTCTTAGAGCAACTGTCGGGACCTTTTGGACTGACAGAAGAATTGGGAGAACAAATGGTTCGAGAGTTAGAACCCGTATTTGAAGAACTCAACGGGCACTTGGGGGGACTCGTTGGACACGGAGAACACCATGGAGACGAGAGCTACGCGATGCCAGTACCCGAACCAGTTATGGCGGGGATGGGAGTCGGGGCGTTTGCCTCATCAAGGAGTATTCCCGATTCGCGGTCAGTATACGCACCTGATGCCAGAGCAACAGAAGACAGCGCGCTGCAGCTAGTATTTGACTCAGACGTGCCGGCGAGGATGCGGGAACTCCTGCAAGAGTTTAAACAGCCCGAAGGGCCAGAAAGCAGGCGACAACTCAAGAATATTTGTCGGAATTTGCTCAGGGCAGGGGAAGAATTTGAACTGCCCTGCTGGATAGAATTGATCAAAGCTGTATCCAAGGCGATCGCCAACCCAGAAAATAGCTACCGTACCTTAGCCCCAACGGTAATCAAAGACATCAAACAAGCGCAAGAACTGGTAATTTCGGGTCTAGAATCCTCGATCGCACCAAGCGCAAAACTTCTCGCGCTGCAGCCGGCTGTTTTGGTTCCAGAAACGGATTTTGAAGATTTGCTGGCCTTTGCTCAACCGAGTAAATCCGAGACAAATGTGGTTTCGGTTGAGGATGAGGCGTGGGATCTGGTGGGATCTGGCGATGCCCCGGATGGATTGAACAAGTTGCTGCCGACTATTTCTGGGCTGAGTATAGACGAGCTGTTCGACCAACTAGACAGTGGCGACAGCAACGATGACAGTGGCATTCGATCGTCCCAGTTCGACGAGGATTCCGCCTTCGCAGACTCGGATATGGAGATGGGTGCTTTTAGAGGCTCGACCCGCACAGGCCCGGAAGTGGGCGCGGCAGAACTCAACACTTTAGCTGACTTGTTTGACGGCGAGTCCCCGGAGCTCGACGGCGCTTGGGAAGAAGAAGAAGACCTCGACTACGCACACTCTTCTGGGATATCGGCGGCGGGGATGCTGGGGTCAGACGATGACAATTCCGGGGATTTTACTGATTTGTTGTTTGACGAATACGATGCGGAAACTTCCGAAACGAACACGAAGCCTCCGATTGATGACCTGACGAGTTTGTTTGGGGAGGATTTGCTGTTTGGAGAAGAGGCAGAGGGATCGGCAGTAGCGGCAGGTCAGAAAAATGGGGGTTCGAGCCAGCGGTTAACTCGCAAACAACTTAAAACGGGTAACGGTAAGGGGGGTTTGGAGCGGCGAGAGGACACGGTAGCCCCAGGCAGGGGAGAAGCGGACGAAGATGCTCTCGGTACGCTTTTGGACGAAGTGGCTGCCCAAACTTCTGCTGGTGTTACGGACAATGCTGATTTCGATAACTTGTTCGGCGATTTAGGCTTATCTGAGGCAACGAGTGTGCCAACAGTCTCTTCGGAGTATTCCCTGAAGTCGGAGGGTTTCGACGCAGGATCGAAGGAGCCAGCAGCAGGGGGGGGCAATAATGATGCAGCGGATGCCGAAGCGTCTGCTCTCCCTGAAATGGATGATTTCGATTTGTTCTCTGAGGTTGGCGAGGACTCGGATTTGAGCGAGCTGTTGGGGATTACTTCTAATTTCCTTTCTTCAGAAGACGAAGGTGGGGAGAACGGGGGCGATCGAGATCAAGCTGCAAACATCCCACAAAATGAGGAAATGGGCAACGTTCTTAACATGACATCAAATTCTGATTTAGATATCTCTGCGGATGAAAACTGGCTAGAAGATGCTTTCGGCATGGAAGACGAGTCTGTGCAATCGCTCAACCTGGAGCTGGACGATACGGATTTAGATGCGCTGTTTGGCGATATGACCTCGGGTTCGATTTCTGAGGATGAACAAACTGTGCGGGATCGGCAAGGAGCCGCTACTTCCCGAGAAGCGGCGGATTTGGCTGAGCTGTTCGGTTCTGTACCTACCGGTACTGAGTATGACGGAGAAGCTTCGGGGCAAGCCCGTGGGGGTTGGCTCAATGATGGGAATTCAGAATTGCTGAGTGCGGATGTGGGAGTTGATGAGGGCGACTTGGGGAGTTTGTTCGACAACAATAACAATGGTGCGGCTGTTTCCGACCAAGGCTTGGCAAATTCGGCAGAAGTTGAACTTGGGGCTTTGTCCGACGATCGTCCTGACTCGGAAATTTTAAATGTCGAATCTGATGAGAGCGCAGCTTTCGATTTCTTGGAGGATATGTTTGGGGAAGGTATAGTGCAGCAGGGCGATGCTGGAGCGGCACCAGATGACGGCGCTGCTGTGGCTCAAGAGGAGTTGTCTGCCCAACCTCCCGATGGTTTGTTCGACGAGGTGAGTGCGGATTTGTTTGATCGAGCCGAAACAGATGGCGCCGGGGAGTCGGAGGGCGAAGATGATTTGTTTGATGCCCTGGAAACGGATTTTTTAAGTGCGGATTTAGAGCCGCTGCCTGCAGAATCTCTCGATGGTATGTTTGAGAGCGATGCTGACTTGCTCTCGGCGATGGAAACCGGGGCTACTCTCAACAACGAAGAGCTCGAGGGTTTTGACGATTTGTTGGATTCGATCGATGCTGAGGTTCTGGTGACTTCGGAACTGACGACGGGCTTTTGGGACGCTGAGGACGAGTCGGCCCAGGCCGATTCCTCGGAGCTGGAAGAGGGGTCGCTGGCCGACTTTTTTGCCGAGGGCGAATCAGGCGATGAGGATGCCGAAGGCAATTTTGACGATTTAGAAGCACTGTTAATTGCAGGGGGTGCTGGAGCTGTCATAGCAGCTTCTGGGAGTACAAATCAGAGTCCGGTAAATACAGAAGTTTTTTCGGATCTCGAAGAACTCCTCAGCGAGAGCGCGACTATGCCGGAAATTCCTGCACCGGCGACAACTGCCAGTAAAGCTCCGCGCGCTGCTGCCGATGAGAGCGACGACGAATTTGGCGATTTGGAAAAATTGCTCGAAGATCCCAAGGACAGCGGCCGCCAAGGGGAAGGCAATATGGGGCCATCGGCGATCAACAGACCCAGGCGGAATGCCCGCGCGGGCGGGTTCGGCGACCAGACAATGCGGGTGCCGATCAAGCAACTGGATAACCTCAGCAATTTGATGGGGGAACTGGTGGTAAACCGCAACAGTTTGGAGCAAGACCAAGAACGGATGCGGCAGTTTTTGGACAATTTGCTGCACCAGGTAACGCTGCTGAGCGATGTGAGCCAGCGGACTCAGGATTTCTACGAGCGGAGTCTTTTGGAGATTGCTTTGCTGGCAAACCGTCAGGGACATCGATCGGCCTGGCGCTCTGAGGATTCGGCCCACACGAGGGAAAGTGCCTGGAGACCGGAGGAAATGGACAGGTTTACTCCTTTCCACAGTTTGGCTCAGGAGATTATTGAGCTGATCGTGCGGGTGCGGGAGTCAGCGGCGGACATTGAGTTTTTAGTGGATGAGGCGGATCAGGTAACTCGCCAACTGCGCCAAGTTACGACTCAACTGCAAGAAGGTTTGACTCGCGCCCGGATGAAGCCGTTTGCGGAGACGACGGACAGGCTGTTCCGGGCGGTGCGGGAAATTGCGATTAAGTGCGGGAAGCAGGCTCAGTTGCAGGTTGAGGGTAAGGAGATTTTGATCGACAAGATGATTGTGGATCAGCTATATGACCCGATGACTCACTTGGTGAACAATGCGATTACTCACGGGATCGAAGCGCCGGAGGTGCGTCTGGCGGCTGGGAAGCCTGCAGTGGGCAGGATTACGATTCGCGCTTTCCACCAAGGGAATCAAACGGTGGTTTCGGTTTCTGACGACGGGGCGGGAATTGATCCGCAACGGGTGAAGGCGAAGGCGATTAAGCAGGGTATGCTGACGGCGGCTCAGGCTCAGAGGATGTCTCGCTCGGAAGTTTACGATTTGCTGTTTATGCCCGGTTTCAGCACTCAGGAACAGGCGACGGAGTACGCCGGCCGGGGGGTCGGTATGAATGTGGTGCAGACTTCCTTGCAGGAGATTCGGGGAACTGTGTCGATCGATTCAACCATCGGCAAGGGGACTGTGTTTACCATCCGTTTACCTCTGGTGTTGAGCATTTCTAAGGCTCTGACTTGCATTAGCGATCGAGCTCGCATTGCTTTCCCGATGGATGGGGTCGAGGATATGATCGACGTGCCTCGCGATCAGGTGACGACGGGGGCGGACGGTTTGCCTTGCATTGAGTGGCGGGGTCAAAGCTTGCCGTTCCGGCCGCTGCGCGATTTGCTGGCTTACAACCGCCATTTGGGCCGGGGCAGTGTTTACGGGTTTAATACTGACGATGACATGATTTCGGTGATCGTGCTGCGGTCTGCTGGCAATTTCTTGGCGGTGCAGGTGGATCAGGTTTCGACGGAACAGGAAATTGTGATCAAACCGTTGGAAGGGCCGGTGCCGAAGCCGATCGGGATTGCGGGTGCTACGGTGCTCGGAGACGGTCGGATCGTGGCGATTGCGGACGTTCTGGAACTGATAGATTTGGCTACCGGAAGGCTGCGGAAGGACACTGGCGGTACGCTTTGGGATGAGAGCGAGAAGGCTACTAAGGAGGCGGAAATCGAGAAGACTGAGCCGACTGTGCTGATTGTGGATGACTCGATTACGGTGCGATCGCTCTTGTCGATTACTTTCGAGAAGTCTGGCTATCGTGTGGAAGAAGCTCGCGACGGTAAGGAAGCTTGGGAAAAGATGAAATCTGGTCTGCCTTGCGATATCGTTTTCTGTGATATTGAAATGCCGAGAATGGACGGTTTGGAACTACTTTCTCGGATGCAGAAGGATGCGGTTTTGTGTGAATTGCCGATCGCGATGCTAACTTCTCGCGGTGCTGACAGACACCGCCAAATGGCTTACAGTTTGGGCGCGAAAGGCTATTTCACTAAGCCTTATTTGGAGGAGCAATTGCTTGATGCTGCTTCTCGGATGTTGAAAGGTGAGGTTGTTGGTGCTCCGGTTGGTGTGTAATGTGTAAATCTGCGTTTATCTGCGGTTGAAAAAGGGAATTTGTTAACCGCATATGAAAATGGATTCACGCGGATTGACGCAGATGGAAATGGATTGACGCGGATTAACGCAGTTCATTTCTAATTCATCTGCGTTTATCCATCTTTATCTGCGGTTAAAAAAAGGCGATGTTTAACCGCAGATAAAGATGGATTGACGCAGATGAACGCAGATTTAGATCGCGCGTTGGGTTTTGGTGGTAGGCTGGGAAAGTGGGGTGTAGCGGAAGGGCGATCGAGGTTATTTATGGATGCTGAAGAACTTTTAGAAAAATATGCAGCAGGCGAACGAAAATTTACCAACGCACAGTTAAGTGGGATAGACCTCAAAGGTGCAGACTTGAGTGGAATAAACCTAAACCATGCAAATTTGTCTGGATCTGAGTTGAGTGAGGCAATTTTTACTAAGGCAAACCTGGAGGGAGCAAACTTAAGTAGGGCTTACCTCAGCGGTGCTGATTTGAGTAAGGCAAGCCTCAGCAGTGCCAACTTGAGTAATACTAAGCTGGACAATGCAAATCTGAGTGATGCCCAATTACACGCTGTATCGTTAACTAAAGCCTCCTTAAAGAAAGCAGACTTAAGTAGAGCAAATCTGAGCTATTCAAATTTGACTAAGGCAAACTTGACAGGAGCAGAATTGAGTCGAGTAAAGTTAGAAGGTTCTAGCCTCCAAGATGCCAACTTTCATAGAGCCAAACTCCGAGGCGTTAATCTGTCTGCATTTAACTTATCAGGCGTTAATCTGGCTGAGGCTGATCTTACGGCAGCCGACTTCACAGGGACAAACTTAAAAAAAGCCTGTCTGGCAGGGACAAATCTCGAAAGAGCTGTTCTTGAAAAAGCAAATTTGATGACAGCCAATTTGGAGGGAGCAAACCTTAAAAAAGCAGACTTGACTGATGCTAAAACCTATGGCTGGAATATCATAAATGCAGACTTCACTGATGCGATAATGCCAGATGGAGAAATCTACCAGCCAGAAACCTCTGACGGAGAAATCTACCAGCCAGAAACTTCGGAAAAATTATCCCAAAAAGTAACATCTATGACGCGCAAAATTATTCGTACTGACAAAGCACCCGCACCCGTGGGTCCTTACAATCAAGCGATCGCCGCTACGGGCACTATGCTGTTTGTAGCTGGTCAAATTGCGATCGACATTAGACTAAACGATATTGTCTACACCGACGATGTGGCAAAACAAACCGAACAAGTCATGGCAAATCTCGAAGCCATTCTCACAGAAGCTGGCGCTACTTGGTTGGATGTGGTAAAAACTACGGTTTTCCTCAAAGATATGAATGATTTTGCCGCCGTGAATGCGGTTTATGCGAAATATTTTGATGCGGAAACTGCACCGGCGCGCGCTTGTGTGGAGGTTTCGCGTTTGCCGAAAGATGTGTTAGTTGAGATTGACTGTATTGCTGTGATTTGATTTGAGCTTCTTTGAGAAACCAGGTTTTTTCAAGAAGTCTGGTTTCTGAATATATTTTTTTTAATATTTATGAGTGATTTAACCGCAGAGGGCACAGAGGGCGCAGAGGAAGAGGGGAGAAAGTTGAATAATTTCAAAGTTTATTTATAGCAACCGCCGAGGGTAAAGTGCGCGACTTTATTAACTTCTACAGCCGATCGCACTCTTGTCGATCTGTCGCTGTCGCGCACCTACTCTCAAATCAATCTGAAACAATCAGATTTAATCTCAACTAGCAATTAGCAATTACTAATCACCAGTTACCAATTAGCAATTAGCAATTACTCTATAAGTAATTACCAATTACCAACCGTAAACTATTTATTCAGCGCTTCGCGGGCGGCTACCGCTTCGTCGGGATGAATATTCAAGCGGGTCAAATTAATTCGACCTTTATTGTCAATTT
>NZ_JAUBQR010000092.1:0-23143 GCF_036701385.1 Microcoleus sp. Pol12B4
AAGCTTTGCCAACAGAAAACTGGAAAGTAGAAGTAGGCGGTTTAGTAAAAAATCCCCGCACTTATGATATTGACGACATCTACAAAAAATTTCCTATTGAAGAACGAGTTTATCGATTTCGCTGTGTAGAAGCCTGGGCGATGGTAGTTCCTTGGGTCGGATTTCCCATGAAATTACTGATGGCTGATGTCGAACCCCAATCGAACGCTAAATTCGTTCGCTTCACCTCATTTTACGACCCCAAAATTACTCCCGGCCCCGGTTTGATGTCGCAATTTTATCCTTGGCCTTATACCGAAGGTCTGCGAATTGAAGAAATGGCTAACGATTTAGCATTTTTCGCCACAGGCTTGTATGGCAGAGAACTACCTAAGCAAAATGGTGCGCCTCTGCGGCAAGTGATTCCTTGGAAGTACGGTTTTAAGGGCGCAAAGTCAATCGTAAAAATTGAATTTGTCGAACAACAGCCCGCCACTTTTTGGAATACAATCGGCCCCAATGAATACGCTTTTGAAGCAAATGTCGAACCCGACAAGCCGCACCCCAGATGGTCGCAGGCCAGCGAACGGATAGTCGGTCCCGGTAACAGTTGGTCGTGGGAAACTCGCCCAACTTTGCCCTATAACGGTTACGGCGAATATGTGGCGAGTTTGTACAGTTAATTAAGTACGCGAGATGTAATTTGAGGAACAGGCTTTTCGGCTTGTTCCTCAAATTATTAATTTCTCTGTTTTCTCTTTCTCTGCGCCCTCTGCGTTCTCTGCGGTTAATAAAAAAAATCTTTTTAGTTCGCTCTATAAAAATGAAATACAGGATACGGCAGTGCCGTGTCCCTACGCGATGCCTGCACTATGTTTGTAAATTTCACCTTAAATGTGCAGTCGAGCGACTACAATAAAAATTGATGAAGCTACCAAGGAATTGCTAAATGGTAACAACAACATCAACTCCCGTAGAGCAGCAAACTACCCCCGAAAACAGAGTTATTTTAAAAGGTGTCAGTTGGTCAACTTTTAAAGCATTGCTGGCGGATGTTGGGGACGATAGAGCTTGGAGAATTGCTTACGATGGAGGAGTATTAGAAATCAGGATGCCACTGGAAGAACACGAAGAACCCAAACGACTGATAGAAAGCTTTGTGGAAGCCATTGTAGATGAACTGGAAATTGAACTTAGGAGTCTTGGTTCCCTGACTCTTGAACGAGAAGATTTAACTCGTGCTGTAGAACCTGATTCCTGTTTCTACATTCAAAATGAATCTTTAGTTAGAGGCAGAAATATCAATTTCCCAAATGACCCGCCGCCCGATTTAGCAATAGAGTCAGATTACACGAATTCTTCTGTGAATAAGTTTACAATTTATGCTGCTCTTGGTGTTCCGGAACTGTGGAGGTATCGCCGGGAATCTCTGCAAGTTTATCACCTTATAGATGGGAAATATGAAATGTGCGATCGCAGTTTAGCTTTTCCCTTTTTACCTGTTGCAGAAATTCCCGGTTTCATCGAACAAAGCAGAACAGTCGGACAGCGTACGGCTGTGCGTTTGTTTCGGCAAAGAATTAGAGAAATTTTACCGAGTCAAAGTTAACGCAAAAATCCGACTTACGTTAGTTGAAGAACTAGCAAGTAAATTTAACTTACATGAACGTTCATCGGGATAAAAAAATCTTTAATTTCGATATAAAATCACTTGAGAAATTCCTGCACTCTCTGCCCAACTCTTTCTAGCAAATCTGGTGCGCTAACATCAAACCATTCAATTTCAGAATAAGCTCGAAACCAGGTGCGCTGTCTCTTCGCAAACTGCCGAGTGTGCAAAATTGTTAATTCTTTGGCTTCTTCAAGCTTAATGTCGCCAGCCAAATATTGTTTCATTTCCTGATAGCCCAGCGTGTTCAACAGTGGCAAGTCGCAGCCGTATTTTTTACACAAATATTCTACTTCAGCTATCCAACCCTGTTCTAGCATTTGTTCGATCCGCTGTTTGATACGATCGACCAAAACATCGATCTCGCAATCCAACCCAATTTGTAAAATAGGATAATTGGGAGGATTTTCGCCCTGCTGTTCGGAAATAGGGCGACCGGTGACATAAAATACTTCCAGTGCTCTTAAAGTTCTGACGGAATCATTGAGGTGAATTTTCTCAGCGGCAGAGCGATCGACTTGCTGCAACATCGCGTAACATTGAGATTGTCCGAGTTCCGCAAGTTGCGATCGCAATTCGGGCATGGGTGCTACCCGGGGAATTTTCAAACCCCTGACTACAGACTTAATATATAAGCCCGTCCCTCCCACCAACAACAGGGGGGGAGAAACAGGAAAATCGACAGCAGCAATTAATTTTTGAGTTTGCTGCTGATACTCTGCTAATGTCAGTGTTTCTGTCGGATCGCAGATGTCAATTAAGTGATGCGGTACACAAGTGCGATCGACCGCCGTCGGTTTTGCGGTTCCGATGTCAAATTCGCGGTACACTTGACGCGAGTCCGCACTCAAGATCGAGGATTGCAGTCGCCCCGCCAAAGCCAAAGCCACTCCCGACTTCCCCGTCGCCGTCGCCCCGCAAATCGTAATTAATCTAGGCATAAGCTGTCGCACATTTCCCTATAAAAACTCTCAAATCTTCTCTTCTCCAGGCTTTCGCCTCTCTCCATCCACTGATTGACCGCGACCGGCCCCTGGAGCCTTTGAGTAATCTCAAAACTATTCCCCTCCCTCCCCCCGATAAAATTCCCTTCAGAAAGCCCTAGCATCGCCTTTAACGGTTTTGTGCTATAATTTTAGGAGTTTTCCCATTTTAGAAGCTTTCGGGGCTTTAGGCCTCATTATTGGAGCTATTTTTGTATGACCAGCAGCTACAGCGCCGACCAGATTCAAGTTCTCGAAGGTCTCGAAGCAGTCCGTAAACGGCCGGGGATGTACATCGGTACCACCGGCCCGCGAGGACTCCACCATCTAGTTTACGAGGTTGTGGACAATTCCATAGATGAGGCGCTGGCTGGCCACTGCACTCACATCGAGATTGACATCAACGCCGACGGTTCCGTTACCGTGACAGACGACGGCCGGGGTATTCCGACCGGCATCGTTGCCAAGACAGGCAAATCGGGAATAGAAACAGTAATGACTGTACTTCACGCCGGCGGTAAATTTGGCGGTGGTGGCTACAAGGTTTCTGGAGGATTGCACGGTGTAGGTATTTCTGTTGTTAACGCGCTGTCCGAGTGGGTAGAAGTGACAGTTTGGCGCGACCAAAAAGAACATTTACAGCGCTACGAAAGAGGCAATCCAGTTACTGAACTTACTGCCAAGCCCAACAAAGGCACTCGCACCGGTACTTCAGTTTCTTTCTTGCCAGATACTCAAATATTTAGCACTGGCATTGAATTTGATTACACTATACTTGCCGGGCGCTTGCGAGAATTGGGTTACTTGAATGCGGGCGTTAGAATTACATTTAGCGACCACCGTTTGGAACTGCTCAAAAGTAGCGAACCTCGCATCGAAACATACTGTTATGAGGGCGGAATCAAGGAATATATCGCCTACATGAACCGCGAAAAGCAGCCTCTGCACGAAGAAGTGATCTACGTGCAAGGAGAACGCAACAACGTGCAGATAGAAGTGGCTTTGCAGTGGTGTGTTGATGCTTTTAGCGACAATGTTCTCGGTTTTGCTAACAACATTCGGACGATCGACGGAGGTACGCACTTAGAAGGTTTGAAGGCTGTTTTGACGCGGACGATGAATTCGATCGCCCGCAAGCGCAACAAAATCAAAGAAAACGAGCCCAACCTCGCCGGCGAAAACGTTCGCGAAGGTTTGACAGCAGTGATTTCTGTCAAAGTCCCAGACCCGGAATTTGAAGGTCAAACTAAAACTAAGTTAGGAAATACAGAAGTTCGGGGAATTGTTGATTCCTTGGTAGGCGAAGTATTGACAGAATATTTGGAGTTTCGCCCCCAGGTAGCTGACGCTATTTTGGAAAAAGCTATTCAGGCATTTAAGGCCGCTGAAGCCGCCCGCCGTGCCCGCGATTTAGTGCGCCGAAAATCAGTCTTAGAATCGTCTCCTTTGCCTGGAAAATTAGCGGACTGTAGTTCCAGAGACCCTGCCCTGTCTGAGATCTACCTGGTGGAGGGGGATTCTGCAGGCGGATCGGCAAAACAAGGGCGCGATCGCCAATTCCAAGCAATCCTGCCTTTGCGCGGTAAAATTCTCAACATTGAGAAAACCGACGATGCCAAAATCTACAAAAATAACGAAATTCAGTCGTTAATTACAGCCCTGGGTTTGGGCATCAAAGGCGAAGAATTCGATCCGGGTCAATTGCGGTATCACCACATCGTAATTATGACTGACGCTGACGTAGATGGTGCTCACATCCGCACGCTGTTGCTGACTTTCTTCTACCGCTATCAGCGCGCACTTGTAGACCAAGGTTACATCTATATTGCGTGTCCTCCTCTCTATAAAGTGGAACGGGGACGCAATCATTACTACTGTTACAGCGATCGCGAAATGAACAATCTCATCCGCAATGAATTTCCGGCGAATGCTAACTACACGATTCAGCGGTTCAAAGGTTTAGGGGAAATGATGCCGACACAGTTGTGGGATACAACGATGAACCCAGAAACTCGGACGCTGAAACGGGTGGAGATTGAAGACGCTGCTGAGGCCGATCGCATCTTTACGATCTTAATGGGCGATCGTGTGGCCCCCCGCCGTGAATTCATCGAAACCTACGGCCCCAAACTCAACCTCCTCGACTTGGACATCTAAATTAGCCATTAGCTAACAGTCGATGACGAACGACTAACGACTAAACTTTTGCAGTAGTTTGAACCCTTGTGCCTCGGAAGGCACAAGGGTTTCTGCTGTTTGAGGTCGGTAGATTTTGTTATAAAAATTAATACAATCTCTCATCAAATCGATCTAAGGTAAATGCTTAGGTAAATTTTAGATTTTTGGCGCATCCATCAACTACCACAAAAATAGAAGGTTGGACAATATAGCATGAGCATCAATTTAGCGACCAAATTGCGTGAGGGAACCAAAAAGTCCCACACAATGGCAGAAAACGTCGGTTTTGTCAAGTGTTTTTTAAAAGGCGTTGTAGAAAAAACTTCTTACCGGAAGTTAGTAGGAAACCTCTACTTTGTCTACTCGGCAATCGAAGAGGAAATGGAACGTCAAAAGCAGCATCCGGTTGTTTCAAAAATTTACTTTTCTGAGTTGAATCGCAAACAAAGCTTAGAGCAAGATTTATTTTACTACTACGGTGCCAATTGGCGGGAACAAGTAGCTCCGTCAGCCGCAGCTAAAGCTTATGTGCAGCGCATTCACGAGATTTCGGCGACCGCACCGGAACTGTTAGTAGCTCACTCTTACACTCGCTACCTTGGCGATTTATCCGGCGGACAAATCCTGAAGGGAATTGCCCAGCGCGGGATGAATCTTTCCGAGGGAGAAGGCACTGCTTTCTATGAATTCCAGGATATTCCTGATGAAAAAGAATTCAAGGCTAACTACCGTCAGGCAATGAATGAACTGCCGATTGACGAAGCAACAGCAGAGCGAATTGTTGACGAAGCTAATGCAGCTTTTGGCATGAACATGAAGATGTTCATGGAGTTAGAAGGCAATTTGATTAAAGCAGTTGGTCAGATGCTTTTCAATACCCTGACGCGGAAGCGCGGTGGTGGCAGTACCGAATTAGCTACTGCTGATTGAGCCAACACTCATTGGCAATAATTTGATCCTCGTTTCAGAGGAAAAAATTAAATCCTGGGGGTTTGATGGCTGCTTTTACAGTCACCAAAGCTCCGGGATTTTGCATGATGGGCGATCGACTTTTTAACTTACAAATCAACACTATCACCTTCCCACGCCGCGATCGGGAGGCTGCTCGTCCGGGACAGGCAAAGAAGTCGGCCTTACCTGCCGCTCCAAATACTTGCTCAAAGCGTAAGCGATATCCCAGCGAGTCATCCGCTTCAAAGGATTAATCTTATTAGTTCCGAGTTCAACATTAACAAACCCTTCATAAAGTGCAGTAGCCATAGACTTTCTAGCCCAATTAGGAATTTCCCCTGCATCTGGATACTTAGCTAAAATCTCGGAAATACTGGCATCGGGAAACTGAAAAACCCCGTAAGCTTGAGCAAAAATCGCCAAAGCTTCAGCGCGAGTCACCCTTTGATTTGGGAAAAACATTCCGTCGCGATATCCACTCATTGTTCCCGTTTTCAAAACAGTTTGAATAGCACTGTAAGCCGAGTAACTCTTCGGTACGTCCGGCAATTCCCGATCCGGTTTCTGAGCTGTTTTCCGCCGTTCCAAACCAAAAGTTTTTACTAAAATTACCGCCAAATCAGCGCGACTGACAAGACCCTCAGCATGAAAATTGCCACTGGCATCTTTATTCATCAACCCTGCACTCAAAACCCGGTCGATCGGGTCAATTATTTCTTGAGATTGAACCGCCATAGGCACTCCTTGCAGTAGGGCGATCGCCAAAAAAACATTCACTAACCTTTTCACGATTTTAATCCTTTCTGTCGCTAAAACAATCATGAAAACAGCAGTAATATTTTTTCCGGTTCTATCGGTATAGTTCTGTGGTTTCGGCAGTGCGCTAGATTGGGCGATTATATATCAAAATTAAAGATTTGCTTCCGGCAAAGCGTTCTGCATTTTACCCAGCCAATCAATCAAATTATCCAATTGCTTTTGGGCCGTCAAAACTGCCATACCTCGAATAGTAACCTTCCCCTTGCTGTAGACAAAACGAGCTTGCAAATGTTCCGGCAACTTAGCCTTAAGCAAATTCCAAGCAGGCTCCTCCATAGGTGTTTCCAACACAATGTGCTGCTTATTCTCCGGTTTGATCCGAGAAAAACCAATTTTTTTAGCGATTTGTTTGAGTTCGACAATACGCATAAGTTGCTGGGCGGGAAGAGGAATTGGCCCGTAACGATCGCACCAATCAGCCTGAATCTGCTGTAATTCTTCAGGGGTATTAGCAGAAGCCACAGACCGGTAAGCGCTCATCTTTTGATCCAAATCTGCGATGTAATCGGCAGGAATAAACGCCGTCAAAGTGAGGTCGATTTGCGCGTCCTCTACTTTGGGAATCTCCTGACCCTTAATTTCCCGAATAGCCTCCTCTAACATTTCCGCATACAAATCAAAACCGATCGCCTCCATTTGACCAGACTGTTCAGTACCCAAAACATCACCCGAACCGCGAATTTCCATATCTCGGACGGCCAACTGATAGCCTGAGCCCAACTGGGCAAACTCTTGAATTGCCCGCAACCTCTGCCTTGCAGCATCCGAAAGTTGGTTCTGCTTGGGATAAAACAGCCAAGCGTGAGCTTGAATCCCCGCGCGTCCCACCCGTCCCCGCAACTGGTACAGTTGACCCAAACCAAACCGCTGCGCGTCCTCAATTAAAATGGTATTGACTCGCGGAATATCCAAACCCGACTCAATAATCGTCGTACACACTAAAATATCGAACTCCGCCGCACTGAAAGTCAGCATGATGGATTCTAATTCCGAAGCCTCCATTTGACCGTGGGCGATCGCAATTCTCGCCCCCGGAACCATCTCCTGCAACTTATCCGCCAACTCATCAATCCCCTCAATCCGCGGCACCACGTAAAAAACCTGACCGCCCCTGTCCAACTCTTGACGAATTGCCGATCGCACCGTTTCCGGGTTATAGGGAGCCAAATGCGTCTGAATCGGGCGCCTGCTGGGAGGCGGAGTCGCAATTAAACTCATCTCGCGAATCCCCGACAGCGACATATACAAAGTCCGGGGAATCGGCGTTGCTGTCAGAGTCAGAACATCTACCTCTGTTTTGAGAGATTTAATTGCTTCCTTTTGCTTAACTCCAAACCGCTGTTCTTCATCCACCACCAACAAGCCCAAATCCCGAAATTTAATCGCTTTGCTCAAAACAGCTTGAGTACCGACAATCACATCTAATTCCCCAGTCGCCAAACGCTTGTGAATCTCCCGGCGCTCGGTTTCAGTCCGAAAGCGATTGAGCAAACCAACTTCGATCGGATAAGGGGAAAAACGCTCCGAGAGCGTGTGATAGTGTTGTTGGGTTAAAATCGTCGTCGGCGCGAGCAAAGCCACCTGTTTGCCCGCCGTAACGGCTTTAAAAATTGCTCTCAGAGCAACTTCTGTCTTGCCAAAACCGACATCGCCGCAGACCAAGCGATCCATAGGTCGATCGCCCTCCATGTCGCGTTTCACATCCTGAGTTGCCTTCAACTGATCCGGGGTTGGCTGGTAAGGAAAAGAATCCTCTAATTCTTGTTGCCAAGGCATATCAGGAGGAAAAGCGTAACCTGTTTGTTTAGCTCTTTTAGCATAAAGATTCAGCAAATCCACTGCCAATTTTTTAACAGCTTTGCGAACCTTTGTTTTAGTTTTTTCCCAAGTTTGGCCTGTCAGCTTGTTGAGATCCGGTACTTTATCGCCTACAGTCCGAAACCTCGACAAAGCGCCCAATTGATCGGCCGCCACTCTCAGAGTACCGTCAGCGTATTGCAGCACCAAATATTCGCGAGTTTCGCGATCGATCGTCAAGCGTTCTAACTTGAGAAATTTACCCACTCCGTGCTGGCGGTGAACCACATAATCACCAGGGCTTAATTTATTCGGGTCTACTTGCTTAGAAGCAGCACGACGGCGCTTGCGGACGTAGCTAAAAGTAGCGAGAGAATGCTGACCGTAAAATTCCCGATCGGTAATTAAAACTATCCGAAAAGTCGGCAGGATAAAACCTTCCAATTCTGCCAGCCCGCTGTACTTCAAAGCAACCGGAACGTGCTGCAATTGCAACTTGTCGATCGCCAAAAAATCGCGTGGATTCACCACAAACTGAGCCGGACAGTCGTGTTCCGACAGCAGAGAAACCGATCGACTCGGTTGAGCAGAAACCAGAAAAATGGTAAAACCCCGATCGCGCTCTTCCCTGAGCATTTGAGACAACTTAGCAAATTGGTGAGGCATCACCGGCACAGGCCTGCTTGCCAAATTAATCGCAGATGGTAGCTGGTCGCCCTCCGCAGAGCTGTGAAATTTTTTAGCCGTAGAATCTTCTGCCAATTCTGAAAGTTCTAGCCTGTCGAAAGCTGCGACATCTGCCATAGATTCAGCAAAAGTGCGGTGAATTTTCGGAACTTTAAAATTAGCAATCGGCAGGTTTTCTGTTTCCGCACCAGCAATGGCAGATTCCCGATTGCAATTATTCCACTGTTCCTGTGCATTCTCAAACCAGCGGTCGCTGTGAGCTTCGCACCCTTGCGGTTCGTCAATAACAACTAAAGTATTTGCGGGCAAATAATCCAACAAAGATGCGGGTTTTTCAAACGCTAAACCCAACAGTCTGCGGACAAATTTTTCGGTTTCATTTTCGGTGTCTATAGAGCCTACGCGGTTGATTTCGTCAATATTTTTTTCAGCTAAAACTGCTTTAATAATTGTATTAAAATTAGTAGGAGTTAAAACTAATCGCTCGACCTTATCGAGCGATCGCTGCGAAGACGGGTCAAACTCCCGAATTTGTTCCAAATCATCCCCAAACCACTCCAGCCGCACCGGCAACTCAGCCGCCACCGGAAACACATCGACAATATCGCCCCGGCGACTCCACTGGCCCTCCATTTCCACCAGAGCCACCCGATCGTAGCCCATTGAAGCAAGTTGGCGGTCTAAAATCTTCGAGTCTTGAACCGCACCTCGCTTCAGCGTCAGACAGTAGGGTTCAAAAGCAGCAGGCGGCGGCAAGTGAGACTGGAGAGCTCTTTCGGTAGCTACAATCGCGATCGGCTTCGACTGATTGGCGGTTTTTTCTTCCTTATCCACCAAATCCGCCAGCACCTGCATTTGCCCCCACGTCATTTCATTTTCGTCGGAGTAAGATAGCTCGTAGGGTGAGGTCTCCGAAGTCGGGTAAAAATGTACGGTTTGCCAGCCCATCGCCTCTAAAGAAGCCACCCAGCGACCGGCTTCTTCTAAAGTAGCTGTTACTGCCAATAAGTTTCGCCCCTCTTGCTGTGCGAGGGCGGAAGCTACTAAACCTTTAGGCAAACGGGCGATGCCGGACAGTTGCAAGCAGCGATGCCGTTTGAGCTTGTTGAGAAGTTCTGTGGCTAGGGGCGATCGCCCCAGGGTACGAATTATTGAAGAGAAAGTCATGCGCTTTTAATTTTAATCCCCGATCGGCTCCGGCTCTTTCCCTTTGCCTGTTAAGGAGATTGTACGACAAACATCCATGATTGTACCGCTCTGCGGTTGACGCCTGGAAACTTAACTGGCGATAGATTTCTGCTTTAATATCTCGATCCTGCGATCGCGATTGAGCCAGTTCCGTTAATCTAGTGACAGGTTTAGAAAAAATTTCGATTTTGCGATCGAGATTCGCAGCTTGCAGGCTTCTCCTTTAACCGGGCAGAGCGCTTCGCCGTTACTACCGAAAATTTTAGAAATGTCCCCAAGTACCGATATTCTGATTGTTCTCCTGCTAATTTTCCTCAATGGCTTGTTTGTGATGTCAGAGATGGCCATCATCTCTGTACGGAAGGTGAGACTGCAACAGATGGCCAACCAAGGTTCAGCAAATGCCCGCGTAGCCTTGGATCTGGCTAATGCCCCCAATCAGTTCTTGCCGACAGTTCAAATCGGGATTACGATGCTGGCCATTCTGTCGGGCGCTTTCGGAGAAACGACAATTGCTAAAAGGGTAGAGCCTTTGTTGCGGCTGATTCCTGCCCTCGCGCCCTATGCTCAGACGATCGCCTCAGTAGTAGCAATTTTAACCATCACTTATCTGACCTTAATTATCGGCGAACTCGTGCCGAAGCGGCTAGCGCTAAACAACCCGGAGCCGATCGCTTCAAGCGTCGCCATTCCCATGCGGATGCTCTCAAAAATTGGCGCTCCTGCGGTTTATCTGTTAAGTTATTCCACTGACTTAGTGATGCGGTTGATGAGGATATCGCCCTCGACAGAACCGCAAGTTACAGAAGAGGAAATTAAAGTTTTAATCGAGCAAGGAACAGAAGCCGGAACCTTTGAAGAAGCCGAACAAGATATGGTGGAAAGAGTGTTTCGTTTGGGCGATCGGCGAGTCAGCGCCTTAATGACCCCACGTCCCGATCTTACCTGGCTCGACCTCGACGACTCAGTAGAAGAAAATCGCCAAAAAATGCTCGGCAGCGGTCATTCTAGGTTTCCGGTGTGTCAGGGAGGACTCGACAACGTTGTCGGTTTAGTACACGTTACTGATATGCTGTCGCGGACTTTAACTGGTCAACCTCTAGATTTAAGCGCTTCTTTACGGCGACCGTTATTTGTACCGGAAAGCACGCGGGGTTTAAAAGTATTAGAACTGTTCAAACAATCTAGCAATCAAATTGCCTTGGTAGTAGACGAATACGGGGTGATTCAAGGATTGGTTACAGTCAACGACATTTTAGTCGAATTGGTGGGGGACTTTCCCTCTATTGAAGATGCAGACGAGCCTCAAGCCGTACAGCGCGAAGACGGTTCTTGGCTGTTAGACGGAATGCTAGCAGTCGAAGATTTTTTTGAGCTGTTTGGAATCGAAGAATTGTCAGCAGAACACAAAGGAAGTTACCACACAATGGGCGGTTTTGTGATTACTAATTTGGGCAAAATTCCCACAGCAGCCGAGCATTTTGAGTGGAATGGTTTGCGCGTGGAAGTAGTCGATATGGACGGGAACCGAGTTGATAAAATCTTGGTAATGCCGATCGACTCAGCGGGCGATAGACCTAAAACCCAACCAAAAACCTAAAATTCAAACTCAGCAGTAAGGTGCGCTAGGCGCACCCTACATCAACCATTCAGCGAATATTTTAGACCTACTTCTTTTTGCTTCTAGCCTCATCTTTTCGCAAAGATTCCAGAATAGAACGGCCCACATAATTGCTAAAAACTACCTCTCCAGCTTGATTGTAGTGGCAGCAGCTATCTACATAAACAGCCTCTTTAGTCTTGTCAAAAACATTAACAGCATTCACTAGATTGATATTATTTTTTTCCAAATTAGGAAACTTTTTGAAAAGAGCCGGATATCCAATTTGCACAGCTTTAGCATAAGGAGTATCCTTGTTAAAAGCAATCTGCTTTTCGGCTTCAGCAAACACTCTTTTCGTCTGATAATATTGATTAGGCTGAAGAACATGAAAATAAGGCACATTACTAGCAGACAGAACTTTGTGCATAAAAATTGAACTTTTTGCCCAATTTAACGCCATTTCTTGAAAAGCTACTGAATCCTGTAAAACAGACTTATTAGTATTGATATAAATAACGCTACCACTGTCATCTTTTTTTTGTTTAGTCCGCTCTTTTTCAAATTTAATAACATCGGTTTTATAGTTATTAACTAGATTTTGAACGTAAACAGAAGTCAAAGCATCGCACGCAGCGAAAGAACAGTTTTGCAAACGTTCCAAGCCCTGATTGATCCTAGCTTTATTTTCTTGGATTCTGATAGTTGCTTTCATTGCTTTGGTAGAAAGGCTATTATTCGCCAAGCTAGTCAGCGGCAAAATATGCTGAATGCTTGGCATCGCCAAATCGATTTGATTTTTATTGTTTAAATTAGAAAGTGCTACTTCATTAAAACCATCTATATTGACAACCAGATCCAGTTCTTGTCCTAAAGCCAAAAAATAGTTTAAAATCAATAATTGCTGGGGTTGTTTATACCCTCCGGTAGCAAAAGACAAAATTACAAATTCTTTATCTTTAAAGCCCGGAAGCTGCTTGAGGTATTGAGGTAAAATTTTGTTTTGAACTTCAAATACTCCATAATTAGAAGCCACAGAACCCCCAAAAACTCCTATAACAAATTGATTTTTCTTGGTTTTTTTAAAAGGGTAATCGTAAGGAGATATAAATCCGTAGTTGTTAACCTTAAAACCAGGTCTAAAATCAGCGCTGGGTTTTTGAATAAACCCAAAAAAAGGATGAAACCTTTCAACAATAGACTGATTCAGCCGCACTCCTTCTAAATTAATTCCTAAAGCCGACTTATCTTGCGTTTTTTCTCTAGTATAGAAAAATTGCTTGTGCTTGACAAAATACCATGCCAAGGAGCCAAGTTCGAGGAAAACCAGTAAAAGCACTAAATTAATCAAAGTTATCTTGAGAAATTCTTGTCTTTTTTTGAGGAATTTTAACTCTTTCATAAACCTCTATTTCGACTCTCTTACTACTTTCATAATGGAACTAGAAACATAGTTTACCAATACTTCTTCTCCCACTGAATTATAGTGGCAGCAGGCATCTTTGTAAACAGTTTCTTTTGTATTGTCTAAAATATTCACTGCGTTAAAAACATTAACCCCAGCTTTTTGCAAATCATCGACTTTGGACAATAGCACCGGATAACCTTTTTTCACACCTTCAATGTAAGGGCTATTCTGGTCAATCGCGATTTCGTTTTCCTTGGCAGTAAACGCTCGCTTAGTGGGATAATACTGGTTGGGCTGGATAAAGTGAAAATACTTAATCTTTCTACTTGATAAAATTTGATTCATCCCGATCGACGATTCGTACCATATTGATGCCATTTGGTCAAAAGCAGCGGCATCCTGCAAAACAAAGTCTGCTTTGGGAATGTATACTATACCGCTATTTGCCGTGTCTGGGTTGGATTGTTTAACTTGTCGATCGTACTTAACAACGGCTTGCTGGTAATTGTTGACTAATTGTTGCACCTGTAGCGAGGTAACAGCGTGACACAAAGCAAGCTGACAAGTTTGCAATTTGTCAATACCTGCTTTCAACTGTTTTTTATTTTCGTTAATTTGCACGATAGAGCTCATAGCTTCCGGTGACAAGTTGTTGTTGGCTAAACCAGTCAGAGGCTGTATGTGCTGAACGCTGGGCATTCCTATTTCTACTTGGGCTTTGTTATTTAAATTTGACAGTGCTACTTCGTTAAAACCGTCAATATTGATGACTAAATCTAACTCTTGACCCAAAGCCAGAAAGTAATTTAAAATTAATAATTGTTGGGGCTGTTTGTAGCCACCGTTGCCAAAATTTAAAACAATAATTTCCTTGTTCGCAAATTCTGGATAAGTTTTCAATTTGTTAGACAATCTACCAGTTACGTATTCATCTACTGCAAAGTTATTCGCAACTGAACCGCCAAAAAGTCCGATAATAACTTGATTTTTATTAGTTTTAACAAATGGATATTCGTAGAGGGAAAAAAAGCCGTGCTTGTTGACTTTTAACTTTAATTTTTCATTAGTGAAAGCACCTTGTTTTAGTACATAGCCAAAAAGTGGGTGCAGTCTTTCTACGATAGATTCATCCAATCTAATGCCGATCCTTTCAATATCTTCTACTACTTTTTCTTTGGCTTTAGTTCTGGTATAAAAAAACTGCTTTTGGTTGATAAAATAAAAAGCTAGCGATAAAGCTTCCAGACAAATAAAGGCGATCGCCAAATTAACCGCTATTATAATGAATATATTTTTGCTTTTTTTGAATACCGTTGAATCTTTCATGAAATTTGAATTTGACGGCTTAGGGTTGTTTTTTGGGGAATGGAGACTGCTTCAAATTTTCGCACAAATTTCGGTTAATGAGGATACTAGCCAGTCGGTGTCCGAGTTCATTCCAGTGACCCCCACAGGGTACAGAATTCTCAAAACCGTGGGCGCAGACTTGATATTTTTCAGTGTAACCTTGGATCTGTTCGGATAAATTAAGTACCCGAAAACCCTCGCGGGCACCCAATTTTTCCAGCCGCCTATCGGGATAAAACAAATCCTGAATGTTGTTCTTTCTCATAAAATTTTTTCGCCTCTCCGCCTCCGGTCGAACTTGCATCGGATCGCCGATTGTCACAACCAAGAAATCAGCATTTTTCTGCACGACTTCATTCCGCATCGTCACAATTAAACCCTCTGTGACCTTCCAAGCCTCTTGCCAAGCTGCATCTTGAGGTTCGTTGAGGTTCAGGGTACTTAAAGTGGTAAAGTGCCCCGATAACTCACGCTTTTTCCGATCTAAGTCTACTTTTTTAATGACCTGCAAAATTCGCGAATTGTTGACGATCAAACTGGGCATTCGGTCTACGAAGGAAACTGCTCTTTCGTTGCGATCGATCGGTGCCAGATTGCGAAAAGACATATCTGGTACTAACTTGCCGCTAGCATCATAAGCAAAAAATGGTCGGTAGCGATCGTATTCCAGTTTGGGAGAATTATTGATCACATCATTGCCAATAAAAAATGCAAGAATTACAATATCAGGACTGTAATCCCACACTTTTTTTCGCAGCATAATTAATTCTTGAGCAGTACCGTAACCCTGCACGCCGAAATTGATAACCTCAACATTTTTGCGTCCCTTAACGGCATCGCAGTTGCCTAACTTTCGTTCCAATTTCGACCAGAAAGTTTGTTCGACAGGTACGTGAATTGCTTCGGTGAAAGAATCGCCCAAAACCGCCACGCGCAAAGTATTTGGAGGTTTTGCTTTTGTATGTTCGCGATCGCGTAAACCCTCGCTATTCACCTGGACAAAACTCGAACCTTCCCCATTCCACTCCCCCGACGCACCCGGTTTCAGCTTCCAGCCCAAATTTGGATCGGAAGTGTGGAAACGAGTTGGCGCCGACTCTACGAAATCTCCTATTTTTGGATATCCCTCAACTTTAGCAACTCGCAACCCAACTTCACCAATTACCACCCCCATAAATAAACCGCCGAGTGTCAAACCTAAATTGACACCCAAATTTTTCAACTTGCTCATTCTTTCAAAACAGGGTGTAAATAAACGGAGCAATCACAGAACCCTGACTCAATACAATCAAAGCTCCCAAAAAGACTAAAGTCACAATTAATGGCAGCAGCCAATACTTTTGGCGTTCTTTCATAAACGCCCACAAATCTTTGAGAAAGTCTAATGTTGATTCAAACACTTAGAAAGGACGCTCCATACTAACTTTTGTTCTTGCTTTACTTGGGACGCGGTAAGTATCCATTTTCGGATTGAGTTTTCGCCGCATGGCATCTTCGCCCAACAGGTTTTTAATAACTCCCATCGGCCAAAGTATCAGGTAAAAAACTATCCCTAGGACGATCGGCGTTTCAATTTTGTTAAGAATAAGTCCAAAGCGCATCCACGCGTGATAAACGGGATTCAGCGATTTTGGCGCCACCAATGCTAGCACGATTAGGACTGCGCCGATTGCCCAGGGCCACCAAGGTAGAGAATGCCGTCTCAGTAAAGGTACTGCTAAACCGAACAGCACTGCAATCAAGCCACCAATTAGCAGCCCGAAATCGCGCAAGCCTTTTTTGTCGAGTTTTTTAATTTCGTCGCTCATTAGAAATTGGGAATGGGGAATGGGGAATGGGGAATGGGGAATTAGTTAAGCTGTCGCGCATTTAAATTGTACATTCAGGGCGGGCGGCACGCCCAACCCCTACTCCCCACAAGACTTTAATTTTTTTTGACATACAATTTAAAGGCAGAAAAGCTTATTAGTTATTCGTACCAACAAATAACTAATAACTAATGACTCCTGACTAATCTAGTTCAAATTCATTTTTCCAAGCATCATCTTGTTTCCAAGGAATTTGTTCGGACTTGGGAAGCAAGTAATTTTCCAAAACCAGATAGTCCATTTCGGTTCGCATGAAACAGCGGTAAGCATCCTCTGGAGTGCAAACAATGGGTTCGCCTCGGACGTTGAAAGAAGTGTTTACCACAATAGAACAGCCCGATCGCTCTTCAAAATGGCTGATTAAGTCATAGTACCGAGGATTGGTTTCTTTGTGAACAGTTTGAATGCGAGCCGAGTAATCGACGTGGGTGACAGCCGGAATCTCCGAGCGCGGAATGTTGAGCTTTTCAATGCCAAACAACTGCTCTTGTTCCGCAGTCATCGGAATACGGAGACTGGACTTGACAGGTGCTACCAATAGCATATAAGGGCTAGAATGGTCAATCTCGAAATAATCTGCAACTCGTTCGGCTAAGATTGACGGCGCAAAAGGTCGAAATGATTCCCGATATTTAATTTTCAGGTTCATCACGGACTGCATTTTAGCACTGCGGGGATCGCCAATGATCGATCTACCGCCTAGAGCCCGCGGCCCAAATTCCATCCGCCCCTGGAACCATCCCACCACATTTCCCTGTTCCAAAATTTCCGCCAACTGCGGCATTAATTGAGCATCATCCAATCGGTGATAGCTAGCTTTGACAGCATCCAAATATTCGAGAATTTCTGCGTCAGTAAACCTCGGCCCCAAATATGATCCACGCATTTGATCGTGACAAGTTAAATGAGCAACAGACTTCGCCACAGTTGCCACCGCTTGGTTTGCAGTGAGAACTTCAGTCCTCTCCTCAACCGCTGCGTTTGTAGTGACAAGTTCAGTTTTGAGGGATTCTGTATTATTTGCTGTCGAATTCGCGCTCACAGTGCGAGTTTGTTCGCAATACTGGTACCAAATCGCCAAAGCCGCGCCCAAAGCACCACCAGCATCTCCCGCCGCCGGCTGAATCCAAATATCTTTGAAAATACCTTCCCGCAAGAGTCTGCCGTTAGCAACACAGTTGAGAGCAACGCCGCCGGCAAGACAAAGATAATCGACATCCAATTCTTTTTTAACTGTTCTGCAAAGCCGCAAAACAACTTCTTCGGTAACAACTTGAATGGAAGCTGCAATGTCCATTTCTCGCTGAGTCAATTTTCCTTCAGCTTGACGTGGCGGCCCTTCAAATAGTTCGTCAAACTTCTTGTTTGTCATGGTTAAGCCAACTGTATAGTTGAAATAATCCATGTTCAAACGAAAAGTTCCGTCATCTTTGAGGTCGATTAAATAGTTGAGAATTTTGTCTACATATTTGGGTTCGCCGTAAGGAGCTAAACCCATGAGTTTGTATTCACCAGAGTTGACTTTGAAGCCCGTGTAATAGGTGAAAGCTGAATAAAGCAAACCCAAAGAGTGGGGAAAATCTATTTCCCACTGAGGTGTCAGTTGGTTCCCGTCTCCCAACCAAACCGAGGTTGTGGCCCACTCGCCCACGCCGTCGATGCACAAAACGGCTGCTTTCTCAAAAGGGCTGGGAAAAAATGCCGATGCTGCGTGGGATTGGTGGTGTTCGGTAAATAGCAGAGATGGCAGTTTATTCGTTTTGCAGTTTGCTATTGCTGCCAGATCTTTTTTGAGCATGGTTTTGAGGTAAAGCTTTTCTTTGAGCCATATCGGCATGGCTTTTAGGAAAGAGCTAAAACCTTGGGGCGCGTAGGCTAAATAGGTTTCGAGAAGGCGCTCGAATTTGACTAAAGGTTTGTCGTAAAAGACTATGTGATCGAGTTCCCGCAAATCTATTTTCGCTTCTTTCAAGCAATAAGCGATCGCATTCTTGGGAAATCTGGCGTCGTGTTTTTTGCGGGAAAATCTTTCTTCCTGCGCTGCGGCGATAATTTCTCCGTCGCGAATTAAGGCTGCGGCGCTGTCGTGGTAATACGCCGAGATTCCAAGTATGTTCATCGCTCTCCTCACAAATCGCAATGCGTTTGCTTTTGACTATTTAGAATAGCTAACGATTATAGCTGCTTAAGTGCTGATTGGGAATTGAATTTTGCGATCGCCTCTAATTTTACCTGGATCGATGTCGGTGCGCCGTCTTGGGACGATCGGCTGTTAGAGAGCATTTAAGCTAGCGCCGGCTAATCCTGCGCCCCCAAGCTCTGAAGTAAGTGACCAGCGGGAATTGATAAAATTCACCTACCAACCACAGCACAATGCCTAAATGCGACAAAAAAGCTAAGCCTGTCCAAGCTACGGGCAGCCAGGACAACCGGCTGCCGGGAACCGGGGGAAAATAGTAAGCTGAAAGTCCCAGCAAGGTAGTGGGAAGGAAAATTAGACCAATAGCCGCTGCAAAGTAGGGCCATCCGAATTCTACGCCTTCGAGGTGGGCTCCTATCCACTGTTTGCCGTTCCAGTGCCAAGTTACGGGCGGTTGGCGATCGGCCATTTGGAGCGATTGTCTTTCAACGCTTGCGGTATAAATGTGCTGGCAGAAGTTGCAAGCTAGGGCGTCCATCAGCGCTAGGGTGGAAATTTGGCCAGTGCGGCACACGGGACAGGGATATGTATCTTGAGGGTTGAAAGGTCGGGTTGATTTTTTGAAAATCTGCATGGATCAGGCTGTTTGTCAAGATATTGAGAGATCTTAACAAAGTACAGAGATTATGGGTTGGCTGATGGCGGTTTTTGTATGTAGATTGTTGGTGATTTAACAGGTTTTTTCACGCTTACCGGCCCCAGGGGTTAATACCGTTTCATGCTGGATGATTCGGATTAATTGCGGTGATTGTTGCTGTAGCGAATTCTGGCTCCTGCCCAGTGAAGTTTTTCCCTCAAAGTGTTGTAATAAGAATAGTTTTCCCGCAGAATAATAAACTTGGCTTCGCAGTCTGCCCTCCGCACGTCTACGCGCTGTCCTGGCCAAATTGCTGTACCCAAAATCCCGTCTGTCCAGAGTTTGGTACTGAGTTCGTAATCTGCTAAAGGCCAAATGCTGACGACTGAACCGGGCGGGAGTACGATCGCCCGACTGGATAAACTCAAAGGGCAAATCGGAGTAACTGCGATCGCCTCCATTCCCGAGTGCATTATCGGCCCGTTGGCAGATGCGGTGTAGCAAGTCGAACCGGTGGGAGTTGCCACAATTAAACCGTCGCCTTGATACTGATCGACTACTTCGCCGTCAACTTCCATTTCTAGAATACAGCTCGGCATTCGATCGGCTGAAGCAGGTTTGACACACATTTCATTTAGCGCCAAAAATCGATCGCTTTGGGGTTCGAGATTGCTTCTGTTTCCCTCAAAAACTGTTGCCTGCAACATCATCCGCTTCTGCACAGCATACCTATCTTCCGAAAGTCTGTCCCAAATCTCCTCAGTATTTTGGAAATCCTCAAAAGACTCGGTTAAAAAGCCCAGATGTCCCCCCACATTCGCTGCCAAAATCGGGATGCCGTCAGCCGCCAAATTCCGCGCGGCAGCTAGGGCCGTACCGTCGCCCCCCAGCACTACCGCTAAATCAATTGGGCTGTTACTAGAAGCTAAAAAAACCGGATACGGGTTATCTTTCGGGCCACTGGGCCCCATTAAAACCTGACACCCGCGACTTTCTAATTGGCGGGAACACTGTTCTGCCCACCGCTGGCTGAGGGTATCTCTGGCTTTGTGGGCGATAATTACTTGTTTTAGTTGCACAACCTATCGATTTTAGATTTGGGATTTGGGATTGTTAGATTTTAGAGTGAACTCACAATCTATCAATTTTAGATTTGGGATTTGGCATTTGGGATTGTTAGATTTTAGAGTGACCTCACAATCTATCGATTTTGGATTTTTGATTGTTAGATTTTAGGCTGAGTGAAATATCTTAAAATGTTTGGTCGCACAAATTGGTTTTGGACGTCAGGTTAGATTTTAAACTATTTTTGAGCATTGCGAGGCAGAGCCAGTGGATCTGTATTACCACGATTTGCCTGGTAAAAAGAAAGCCTGGAATAAGAAATATTATTATGACTGCATTTCCACATCTTCCTTCTTCCTTCACCCATCGCTGCGGCTGGATTTGGGCCGCGGCCAGATAATGCTGGAATCGGCCGCGAGTAGGCGAGAAACTGCGATCGCCCCAAAGCGGTTGAGGTGGCTGGGGTCAAAAAAATAGTCGTTACGGCCCGGCCAGCGCTGCGACAAGTCGCGGAAAGCGAAGCCTTTTTGCCGCGAGAGTTGCTGCATTCGCTGCCGGAACTGCTGTTCTGCCCACAGGCGAGTTCCGTCTAAGTAGTCGTTGGTGAGGGGCAAATTAACGAAAATTAGGGGAATTTTGCGAGCTTTGGTAAATGCTACAACTGAATTAAAGGCTGTTGCTTGTTTGCCTCCGAGGTTGAAGTTTTCGTAGTCGCGATCGTACTGGCCTGAAACGTAAGCACGTTCTCGATAATAAGTGTTGGGGTTGTAAGTACCCGATATAGCCATGAATCCGTTAGAGTCGATCGAATCTGCCAATTGGTTGAGTTGTCTGATGGCTACTGTTATGCGTCGCGAGACTGGAATCAATTGTGCTTTTTGGGTTGCTGCATTCGCTGCGATCGGTTTTAACTGATATTTTGCAGCATTCTCAGCAACGGGCAAGATGCCGGTTCCACTAGACAGGAATTTGAGTGTGGCGTGGGTGTCAGCAACGGGCAAGATGCCCGTTCCACTAGACAGGGATTTGATTGTGGGGAATAGGGGTTGGGCCTCTTGCCCGCCCCTGAAAGGTCGATCGACAGAGGTAAATGCTTTGCGAAAATTGTTGTTAGCGCAGGGCTGCGGGAATCTGTAACACTGGGGAATCACATTCGGTTCATCCAACTCCAGTTCGGGGCGAATGCCTGCTGCTAAAAGTTGGCTGCCTTCAGAATCGACGATCGAATTAAAAGTGCGATCGTCCCTGCCGCTGTTAAATCCGCGCACACCATCGGCCCAGACAATCATTTGAGGCAAATGACCCGGCTTCAAAAGCCGCCGTAGTTGAAAGTCAACTACTTGTGCAGTTGCGCCGTTGACTGAAAAGTTAAATACTTTTAAGCCGGGACGCCCCCTTTGGGCCAAAGATTGTTTTAGCTGTTTGGGATCGACACCCTGCAATGCCCGGGAACTGCCGACAATCAAAACATCTGGTGGCCCGACCGCAGCAACGTAGGATAGGTAAAGTTCTAGTTGTTCGTTGAGTAAATCGCTGCTGAAGCTGACTGTACTGGCTTGCGATCGGGTCGCGCCCGCTTGCTGTTGGGAATAAACCAGGTTTCTCATGTACTCGATTACTTTTTTCTCAGCAAACGCCCGTCTGGGACTACCGGGGGGAACGGCTTGCATCCAAGCGACGGCCTGCACCCACAGGGCGGCTACTTCGTCCCAGTCTTGTTTTGAATTGGCTGATTGAGCCAAATTAGAAGCTTGGGTGGCAAAGTTAACTGCCTCCGTGAAGCCATCGTTTTGGGGGCATGAAGCAGCGCTGACGGATTTTTTGGATTTGTTGGGGTTTCGGGCTAACAGAGACGTTGGGGACTGGGCTAGGACTGCCGATTCGATCGAACTCGATGGCGCTGCGGTGTTGGGCGGCTTGGTAGACGAACATCCCAAAGTAAAGGCTAGCAAGGCAGTTGCGGCGCAGGTACGTTTTAAGATGCTGGTGCTGATGCTAGCAATGTAGCGGCGAATCATAAAGCTTTCAGCGCTCGCGAAATATTACTAGATATTACTAATTATCCGGGGGATGGAGCAATTAGCTCAAACAGATGTTTTAACCATTCAATAAAAATTAAGGCGATGGGGCAATCGCAGCTAAGCACCTGCGCTGTTATTGCTTGTCCCATCGGCATTGCAGGCGTTTTTTGCCATGCCAGCCAAGTGTGGATTAGCGCTTTGGGATGATGAATTAAAGTGTAGCGGTTAAGTCGGGCTTGTTCGAGCTCTTGTAAAATTGCTTCGGCTTTCGGACGCAGCGTGTCGCCAGGGGGGATGAGATAGGCGACAAAATCTTCTAACATTCCAGGAAGTTGATTGTCTGGCATCAACCAAACTCCGACGCGAGGCAAGTATGGATCTGAAGGTGTGCAAACCCAGCCTTCGGGAGGGGGAGATTGGGGGATATCTCGATAGCCGCTCGAACTCAGTTTATCTTTAAGAGATTGCCACCGCGCACTTAAATTGCGATCGGCATCAACCACAATTCCCAACGTGCGTAAATTCTCTGCTTTCAATCTTTCTGGCAAGCCATTTAGCAGCGCTTCAATTCCTTCTGTACCGTCTTCTTGCGGTACTTCGACGGAAAATGTTTGTGGCAGTTGATATTGCTGGCACAAAGCCCAGATTACGTGCCGATCATTCTTACCTTCTACCAATAACTGTTGAGGTTTTGGTTGAGGAGGTTTTCGTGCTGTTGGCATCAGCGCACCTCGATACTTTGGCGCACTGCAACGGACAATTCATCGGGAGTGTATTCAACTGCACGAATATCCTCGCCGCGCCGG
>NZ_JAUBQR010000093.1:0-22833 GCF_036701385.1 Microcoleus sp. Pol12B4
TCGTCTGTGGCACAAGTGGCTCAGCTCGATCGTGATAAAGCGTGCATTCTTTGGCAAAGGGACGCTGCGGGTAGTTGCAAGTATCGTCTTCGTGATAAATACAGGTAGTGCACAGAAATTCTTCGGGTTTTGATCGATAAAGAGGTATACCCGGATGACCGAAAGCTTTGAGGGGGATTTTGCAGTGTGCACAGGCAAGTGCTTGGGCGTCTACAGGTTGGTGACAGCGGGGGCAATCAGGCATAGACAGCAGGGTGATGGGGTAATGTGGTGGGTAGGCTCATTAGGGGGTTTTCCGAACGCCGATTAGCGCGATCGGCTCGCCATCAGGCGGCTGGATGCTCCAAAATAGAAAGGTAGTTGTGCGCTGATGTAACTTTAAGTTTACAGATGGTTTCGCAGCGACAGCAGGCGACCTGAGCCGATCGGGTATGAAAGGGCAAACATTAGGAAAAATCTATGGATAACAATAGCAACTTACTCAAACAACTGGTAATGCTGGGCATTGGTACTACCTCTCTGGTGGCAGAGAAATTGCAGGAAGTCAGCGAGCAATGGGTCAAAGATGGCAAAATCAATCCTGAGCAAGCCAAAACCTTTGTCGATGACATGACCGAGCACCTGAAGTCTGAACAGGGCAATTGGGATACGCAGTTGCAGCGGCAACTACGGAATATGCTGCAAGATATGGGAGTTCCGCGACAGTCCGAAATGGATGAGTTGCGGGGAAGGCTCGATCGTTTGGAACGTCAGATGCGGGATTTAGAAAACCGTAACTGGCGCTGAGTGCGATACCTCTTCGAGGGCTTCGCTAACGCCCGCGAGGAGTTCGCTGCTATCTTGTGATAAGATTGTCACCCGAAGGCAGAAGGCTAAAAAAGGCACTTATGTAGAAGCCATTTATGTAGAATTACAAACATTATGACTTCGTACTTTTGTCTTTGAAATTATCTGATACCTGCCGTTTTTTGGTGGAAAAGTTCAGATAAAATTTGGTGGTTCTTGTTGTACTAGATGTCTTAGATATCTGAGATATCGCGGTTAAAAGTATCAGGAGGATTAATTTTGCGAGGAGTTCTAGTCAGCTTGGGGGTAATGCTGGTTTGCTTTTTGTTTTTGATAGTCGCTCAAATGGGCGGTTCTGGGTCCCAAGCAGTTGCAGCCGAATTGAATAATCTTTTACCAGAGACTGCTATTGAGAAGTTGTCAGCACAGTCTTTGAAGGAAAATAGCTTTCTAGTAGCTGATGCTACTTTACCAGAGGTACCAGCTACTATCGCTGGCAATGACATGACTGATAATACTGAGAAAACTGTCACCACAGATTCAGGTCTGAAATATGTGGAATTGAAGCAGGGTGATGGGGCGACTCCAAAAACCGGGCAGACGGTTGTGGTACACTACACTGGGACTTTGGAGGATGGCACGAAGTTTGACAGTTCGCGCGATCGCAATTCTCCTTTTCAGTTCAAAATTGGCGTGGGTCAAGTAATTAAGGGTTGGGATGAAGGTGTCGGTACGATGAAAGTTGGAGACCGCCGCCAGTTGATTATTCCCCCTGAACTCGGTTACGGTGCTCGCGGTGCGGGCGGGGTGATTCCTCCTAATGCTACGCTGATTTTTGATGTGGAATTGTTGAAAATCGCTGGCTAGGTAGCTCAATCTAATTCAACGTAAAACTTTTACGGTGTTTAGAAACCCGGTTTTTTTAAGAAACCGGGTTTTTGGGTATGTTCTGGTTGATTTACGATCGCTTCGGAGATGCCAGATTGCGAAAGCAGGTAAATTGGGCGTCGAATAATAGTTTGATGATTCCTGTGGGGCCGTTTCTGTGTTTGGTAATAATTACTTCTGCAATTCCGCGATCGGGCGAATCAGGATTGTAATATTCATCGCGATAGAGCATAATTACTAAATCTGCGTCTTGCTCGATCGATCCGCTTTCGCGTAAATCAGACATCATCGGCCGCTTGTTTGTCCTCGCTTCCACACCGCGACTCAACTGAGATAAGGCAATAATCGGCACGTTGAGTTCGCGGGCTAAACCTTTAAGACTTCTGGTAATTCGAGATAGTTCTTGCACGCGGTTGTCGCTGGTACCTTCCATTAATTGCAGGTAATCTAGCAAGACTAATCCTAGGGTTCCGCCTTGTTCTGCTTGGAGGCGGCGGACTTTCGATCGTATTTCTGTGACGGTAATATTCGGAGTATCGTCAATAAACAACGGCAATTCTGATAAGTTGCCAATGGCTGTACTGATTGGTTCCCATTCGTTTTGACTGATTCTACCCGATCGCAACCGGTTGCTTTCTATTTTGGCTTCGCTGGACAGGATACGCTGCACTAGCTGTTCTTTCGACATTTCTAAGCTGAAAACGGCAACCGGCAATTTTTGCTGTCCAGCGGCGATGTGGTGGGCGATGTTGGTACAAAAGGCCGTTTTTCCCATCGCCGGTCTGGCTGCAACGATGATTAAATCCGATCGCTGAAAGCCTCCTGTCATAGCATCTAAGTCATAGAAACCGCACGGAATACCGGGAAGTGTCAGCCCTTCATTGCGATTTTCTAGGTCTTGAAATGTTTGGTTTAGCGTTTCGCCGATCGATACTAAATCTTGTTGCGGGCGTTCTTGAGTGATGCTGAAAATTTCTTGTTCGGCGCGGTCTAAGACTGTTTCTAGTGGTGTTGCCGTCTCGTAACCTAATTGTACTATGTTGTTGCCAGCTTCGATTAATTTGCGGCGCTGATATTTGTCTTCAACTAAAACTGCATATTGGTCGATGTTGACGGCTGAAACTGTGCGATCGACTAATTGTGCTAATTTAGTTAGTCCTCCTACTTGCTCTAACTGGTTGCGGTCGGTTAGCGAAGTTGTTACCGTCATTAAATCGGTAGGTTGGCCCTGTAAAAATAGCCCTAATGCCGATCGATAAATGACTTGATGAGCGGTGATGGCAAAAAACTCCGGTCGCAGCAGTTCCGCAATTCGGGAAATAGCTTCGGGGTCAATTAAGATTCCCCCCAAAATTGCTTCTTCTGCCTCTATATTTGTCGGCATCAAATCGCTCATTAGTCAATTGTTCTCTGTCATTAGTTATTAGTTGCCACTTATTAGTAATCAGTTTTCAATGTGTAAGTTAGCGTAACTCACTTTGCAAGTTAGCAGTGCTTAGTTGTTAGCTAATGACTAATGACTAACAACTAATGACTGATGACTGATGACTGAATGACTCTTAATTACATCGGAACAACTTGAATATCAACTTCGGCGGTAACTTCTGCGTGTAGTTTGATTTCAGCTTTGTATGTACCAGTTTGGCGAATTTCGGGCAGAGTGATGCCGCGCCGATCGACTTCTTGACTGGTAGAGTTGAAAATCAGTTCTGCTACTTCTTGGTTGGTGACAGTACCAAAAATCGCGTCAGCTTCGCCAACTTGCTTGGAGATGATAAAAGGCCCCGCCGATTGGAGGGCGGTTTTGCGGACTTCAGCTTGCTGCTTGAGCTCTAGCTGGCGCAGTCTTTCTTCTTCACGGCGGCGTTCTGCTTGCTTGAGAATGCCAGGAGTGGCTTTAAATCCCATTCCTTGGGGTACTAGGTAGTTGCGGGCGTAGCCCGGGGCTACTTCTACTACGTCGCCAGCTTTACCGAGTTTGCTGACATCTTTATTTAAAACTAATTGGACGCGCTTGGCCATGATCGTGGGTTGTGGGGTTTTAACTGCAACTTTTTATAATAGCGAAGTTTGAGGGGCGATCGCAAGGGAGAAGGAAGTTCGGCAACGGATTATGTAGCGGATGTAACGGATGTAAAGGATTTAACGGATGGATGTTGAGATTCGAGGTTCGAGATTCCAGGGAAGAAACAGGGATAATATTTTTAACTGGCAAATTCAGTTTGAAATTACGCCAAACGGGGATGGTGTAATGAGCCCAATCAACTACAGTGCAATGTCTTACAGAACACTCAGGCTTTATTTTCAAGGCGCTGGGCGATCGATCGCGCTACAGTAGCAACTAACTGGGTCGGATTGATCGGCTTGGCTAAGTGTTTGTCAAATCCGGCTTGCAAAACTTGGCGCTGGTTCCCTTCTCCAGCATAGGCCGTTAAGGCGATCGCCAACAACTGCCGATACTCAGGCGCAAGCTGAGTGCGGATGCGATTTATCAACATATACCCGTCCATTTGGGGCATTCCAATGTCGCTGACGAGCAAATCCGGTGCAGTTTGTTCGATCGACTCTAGCGCCTCAGCAGCAGATGACAGGGAAATCACCTCTGCACCCGCTTCCTCAAGCACGAAAGCGACAAAATCTCGCGAGTCGAGCTCATCATCTACCACTAAAATTCTCAATCCAGCTAGTGGCAAGGATGGCATATCGGGACAAGTATTCCCATGACGTTCTTCGTCCTCCTGCCTTCTAGAACCATCATTTAATAGCGGTAATCTCACCGTAAACGTCGCTCCTTGACCTTCTCCGGCGCTTTCTGCAAACACCGTTCCGCCGTGAAGTTCGATCAGTTGGCGGACGATCGCCAATCCCAATCCCAAGCCACCAAATTTACGAGTTGTGGCGCCATCTTCTTGTCGAAAATGGTCAAAAACATAAGGTAAGAAATCGGGAGTAATGCCTTTACCAGTGTCTATGACTTGAATTTGAGCTTGGTGTTCGACTTGCTCTAATCGAACTTCAACTCGACCGCCTTCAGGCGTGAATTTCACCGCATTTGATAACAAATTCCACACAATTTGTTGCAAGCGACTTCTATCGCCTAGAACTTGCCCGACATCGGGATTTAAGATTGTTTTGATTTTAATTTTTTTAGCTTCTGCTGCTAATTGTACGGTTTCCACGGCACACGGGATAATGGTTGCCAGATTCACTGGGGCAACATTCAATCTGAGTTTTCCTTGCAGAATCCGAGACACGTCAAGCAAGTCTTCGATTAATTGAGATTGCAATCTGGCGTTGCGCTCGATCGTCTCAAAAGCCTTGGCAGTTTGATTCGCCTTCAGCTTGCCGCCGACGAGCAGTTGCGACCAGCCTAAAATCGGATTCAGGGGCGATCGCAACTCGTGAGAAAGCACCGCCAGAAACTCGTCTTTAATCCGGTTAGCTCGCTCGGCTTCCGCGCGGGCAGTTTGTTCTAATTGCAGAACCATATCGCGCTCGGTTTCGACTTGTTTGCGCTCTGTAATGTCGATAACAGAGCCGATATAACCCTCAAATTGTCCGCTTTCGGAAAATCTGGGAGCAGCCGCATCGATCACCCAAGAATATCCGCCATCCTTGCGCTGGAGGCGAAATTCTACGCGGTACGGTTCCTGGCGTTCGTTGGCGGTCAAGAACGCATTTTTGGCCTTTTCTTGGTCTTCTGGATGCGCCGCGTTTACCCAACCCAATCCCAAACCTGTTTCCTCAGTTTGACCTGTGAATTCATACCAGGTTTCGCTCAAGAAAGTGCAATAGCCTGTGGAGTTTGTTACCCATACCATAAATGGAGCGTTGTTAGCCATATTGCGGAATCGTTCTTCGCTTTCTTGCATCGCTGCTTCGGCTTGTTTGCGTTCTGTGATATCCCGACAGACAACCACTCCGCCTTTGATTTCGCTGCTAGTATCAACTACCGGATAACCGCTGATACTGATCCAGCGACCTTCGGAATCTTCGCGGCGGACAAATACCTCTACATCATTGACATATTCACCTTTGATTGCTCTGGCTAGAGGTAGTTCAGCGTTGGGGAAAAGGGTTTTTTTGTCAGCCAAAAATAGTCCGTAGGTGCTCGACCATTCCTCATAGGATTTTTCATTCGATAGCGGGCCGAATATGCCTACGGCGGCTCGGTTAAACAACACCAACTCACCTTGTTGGTTGGCCAAAATCAAACCATCACCAATGCTGTCAATAATTACTTGCAATAACTTAGTTTGTTCTTGCAGGGCGACTTCTGCTCGTTTGCGATTTGTGATGTCGCTGGAGATGCCAATCAAGCCGATGACTTCTCCCGCCTGATTGCGGTAGGGAGCTTTCATTACCAAAAATGTCCGAATGCCATCGTGAGATTCTTCGAGGACTTCTGTTTGGCCGGATTCCATAATGCGCCGATCGTTTTCCGTGACTGTAACTGCAAGTTCTGTTACTGGGTATAAATCCAGATCGCGACCACCAATTACTTCAGAAGCAGATTTGCCCATTATTTCCAGCGTGGCTGGATTTGCATAAATAATCCGTCCTTCTCGATTTTTGACAAAAATTGGCGTGGGTGCTGACTCGTTAATTACGTTCAAAATCGCATTTTTTTGCCGCAATTCTTCTTCAGTGCGTTTGCGATCGCTAATATCGCTCCAATAAGCCGTAAATCCTTCGGCGGCTGGATAGGCGCTTACTTCTATATACATTTGGAGCGACGGCGAAAACTCTTCAAACTTGACAGAAACTTGCTCGTTAACGACTAGATGAAATTCTTGATATGCCCTCGAATTGGATTCTTTCTCGGCGGGGAATACCTCCCAGATCGATCGACCTAGCAAGTCTGATCGAGAGCGAGAAAGCAGTTTTTCTGCTGTGGTATTAACGTAGGTATAGCGCCATTGTGAATCGATAGCCATAAAGGCATCAGTAATACTTTCTATAATATTGCTGACTTGCTGGGAGGCCGCTAGCACCGCGAGTTCAGCGTTTTTGCGATCGGTGATGATTTCGCAAAAAATCATGATGCCGCCAATCTCATTGGTATTGGTTCGCCAAGGGTGAATTTCCCACTGCACCCAGTCGATTAAGCCATCAGGGCGGGGAAACTGATCTTCTTGGCAGAGTTCGACTGCTCCCGCCAGACAGCGCTGGTGGATTTGTTTGAAATGATCGGGCAAATTGGGAAAGATGTCGTAGTGCGATCGACCCACAATGTTTTGATCGCCGAACCCGTAACTTGATAGCCAGCGGTCGCTCACCAGCATATACCGCATCTGGCGGTCAAACATGGCCACCCCCGCAGGCGAATGTTTAACGAACAGCCGCAGTTGTTCTTCCTGTTGCCGCAACCGATTCTCTGATTGTTTGCGATCGGTGATTTCTTTGAAAAGTATAGCGACTTGTTGGCTCTGCGGCTCAGCAGTGCGGAAGGCCAAAACGTCGAACCAGCGGTTCATGACTTCCGAACCGTGCTCGAAGCGCAGGGGTTCCCCCGTCAGTGCAACTTTGCCGTACATCTCAAACCAATAATCTTCGATATTTGGAACGAGCTGGCGCGCTGTTTTACCCGCAGCTTGTTCAAGTCCGGTTTGCTTCTCGAAAGCCGGATTGACTTCTAAAAAACGGTAATCGATCGGCTTTTCGTTTTCGTCAAACAGCATTTCAATGACGCAAAAACCTTCGTCTAGGGACTCAAACAAAGTGCGATAGCGTTCCTCGGAACGGCGCAAAGCAGCAATAGCTTGTTTCCGCTCGCTAATATCCATAAAGGCCGCCACACAGCCACGAACTGCACCCTGCTCGTCAAATAACGGCACCGCATTCACCAACCAATCAAAGGCCACCCCGTCCTCGCGCACCATTTTAATTTCCATATCTCGCACTTGGACGCCGGAAGCCACGGCTAGTTGCATGGGCAGTTGTTCTCCGGGAATTTCTTCTCCGTTGCGGAATCGTCTAAACGGAAGGGCTGCGGCTTGCTCTCCGGTTCCAGAAACATTTGTATCGGGCAGCACTATCAACATCGACTGGGCAAACCGGTTAGCACGGATTACTTGACACTGTGGGTCGTCCGCGATCGTAATACCGACGGGTACAGCATCAAGTATCGATTGCAGTTCATTAACTCGTCGCTCTAGTTCTTGGTTGAGCCGTTGAATTTCTTTTTTGGTAGCTTTGCGTTCGGTAATTTCATGCACCGTCACATTCACGCCCAAAACGCGATCGTCCTCGGCTTTCAGGGGATAGAGACTCAACAGCCAATCCTGTTCTCCTCCCGGCTGTACTGAGTTAGTCCTCCGAACTTCGAGCTGTTTTAGTGGAACTTTAGTTTCAATAACTTGTCGGTAAAGCGGCTCTAAATCATCTGCCATTTCTGGCAAGATTTCGCGCAATGTTTTGCCGATGTGGGCGGCGGCTGGAACTCGGTTAATTTCTGCGAGGCGATCGTTGATGCGGACAAACCGCAACTCGGTATCTATAAAGCAAAGTCCGATCGGCGCACTAGCATAAATCGCCTCAATTTCTGCTAGTTGTTGCTGCGCTGTTTGCGCTTGTTGAATAAAAGCAGCCCGATCCGTCTTCTGCTCGGTGACATCTTGAAAATAAACGGCAAGTCCCGATGGGATGGGATAAGCTCGTACCGCATACCAAGCATTGAGTGGCGGATAAAAAGATTCAAAACTAACTGTAACTTGGAAGGTGGCGGCGTGGCGATATTCCTGCTCAAACAAACTGCCCACTGATTCGGGAAACTCTTCCCAAATGCTGTGGCCAATCAAATCTTTCGAGGGTCGATTCAGCCACCGCGCCGCTTGCGAATTGAGGTAGGTAAATCGCCAGTCTCGATCCAAAGCAAAGAACCCGTCCGAAATACTTTCGAGGGTGTCTGACAGTTGTGGCGCGGGCGCATTACAGACTGGTTCGGGCTGAGGTTGAGCGATAGGAGTGAAGGTTGTTACTACCGCATAGGGAGTCGATCGATCTCCCTGAAATAAAGGTTGAGAATTGAGCCTCAACCAAATCAATTCTCCCTGTGGCCGATAAAAGCCCATGATGACATTTAAACATGGTTGCCCGGTTTTCAGCGCCACCATCGCCGGATGCGTCTCGCCGGGAAAATCCGAGCCATCTTCACGCACAGTCTGCCACCGACTGTTGATTGAGGTGCATAAGAGCATCTGTTCTGCTGTCATCCCCAACAGATCCTGGGCGTGACAATTGCAGCACTGAATGCTACCGTCTGCCAATTGCAGAAGCATCCCTACATCGGTTGGCAAAGGCGCGGCTGGGTAGAACACTTTGTTAGAATCCGTTGAAACAGATGGGTCGATTTTTGGTTGGGGTTCAGTATTGCGTGGGTTTTGCATCGGTTTCTAACAACGCTCATTTTACTTTTGGCCAAGCCAATCGCGATCAATAATAGGGAAATAACCAGAGGAACTTTTGATTTGAGCAGGGTGAGACTTCAGACCTAAGATGGATGTCGATCGTTGTGCGGTAATATCGATCTCTAGACAATTTATTTTATCGTAGAGTCCCACGTCTGAACCAGTTGCGGGATTCAGCACAGGCGACGGGGAATTTTCTGGCTGTTTCAAATGGCAGGTTAGTCCGTCTCGTTATTTTTCGCGTTGCTGCATATTACCAATGGCTGTTGCTCGTTTTCGGGTGCGAACAGATGGTACTTGCACACAGATAAATAAGTAGATGAAGCTTGCAAATACATAACCCCTATCTCGCAGCGAGTGAAACGAAGCAATCGCTCTTGTTATGCCCACCTTACATTCTGTTACATTGTAAACTTTATTTGCGCCTAACTACTTAGAATCCCCGTTTGTTTGTGTAAATCTAACCGGAAATTTAGGCAAGATTTTGTTCGTCTTAACGGTAAATGGGTGATCGCATTTACCTCAATACAGGGTCGCCTACTTCCTCAATTCCCAACGTTTGTGTCACCTTTGCCGTTCATCTCACAAACTTAATCCTATGCACATATTCACAGCAGCCGATCGCACCTATATTCTCGGGTTAGCAGCACTTCTCAAGTCGGTAGATCTGAATGTTAGCCAATCTGGGGAGGAGCAGGTCAAAATTAGCGTTGTATCTACCAGGATATATTCACCGCAAAAGGAACAGTTACAGAATTGCTGCAAATACCAGATTGAATGGCAAGAATTGCAATCTAATTACGACCAACTTCTTTCGGTATCAGGCTCTAAACTTCCTTACGTTAAATTGGAACCCCGAAAATATACTAAAGAAACAGAAAGGCTGATTTGGCTCGACAGCGATACGATCGTTCTGGGCAGCTTAAAGCCGCTGTGGAACCTAGATTTTCAAACTCTGCCAATAGCAGCCGCAGACAACGTCTGGGGAAATCCCAACAATTATCAATATCGAAACCCTTATTTCAACAGTGGTGTTTTAGTTTACAACATGAAGCTTTGGGAGGAAGAGCAACTGTCGGAAAAGTTGCTCCAAAATGCTAGAACCCACGTTTGGGGCGATCGCGATCAAGGTGCATTAAATTCTGTTTTAGTGGGAAGGTGGAAGCAATTAGACCAAAGATGGAACAACCACAAGACTGATGATATGTCAAGTAAAGTGATGCACTTTATGTCAAGACCGAAACCGTGGGAAAGCACTGCCCCCAATCAATTATGGCTTGATATGTTGTCTCAGACACCGTTTAAGGACGAACTGGAAAAAATTCCAAATAAGTTTAAGGGGCTGTCGAGCTTTAACGTAAAATACAAAAGACTTGACAGGTGGTTGAGCGAACCGATACTCAAGTTTAAGAGTTACCTAAAACAACAAAAACGTTAAAGTTAAAATTGGTCTTTCATGCCGCGCAATCGAGCGAAGGTTTGCACTGGATCGGGGGAGTTGGTGGCTGATTGGATCTTGGGAAAGTCCCAGCGCAAAAATGGGTTTGTGCTTTTTTCGAGGCCGATCGATGATGGTATTGTAGGTTGCGCTCGACTCCGCGCTTCCTTGACTTCGGCGAAGCGCTGCTGTAAATCGGGATTGTCGCCATCCACACTTAAGGCAAATTGCAGGTTGTTCAGCGTGTATTCGTGGGCGCACCAAACTCTGGTATTGTCGGGCAAGTTTCGCAGTTGTCCCAGAGAGGCTAACATTTGGGCGGGAGTGCCTTCTTTGAGCCGACCACAGCCTCCAGCAAATAAAGTGTCGCCGCAGAACAATTCGCCGATTTCGCTGGGGTTGCTGGGGGGGAAATAGTAGGCGATGTGAGCTTTTGTGTGGCCGGGTACGAAGAAGACTTCGGCGGTTCTGTTGGCAAAAGAAACTCGATCGCCCGCTTGTAAAAACACTTGCTGTCCGGGAATTCTGCCTCTATCTTCTGCGCCACCGTAAACTTTAATTTGGGGAAAGCGATCGATCAGTTCCTGATTGCCACCTATGTGGTCGCTGTGGTGGTGGGTATTGAAAATTGCGGTTAATTCGGCTCCGAGTGCTTGCAGTTGCTCTAATACTGGCTGCGACCGTGCTGGATCGACGACTGCTGCTGTGTGGCGATCGGGGTCGTGCAGCAAGAAAATGTAATTGTCAGACAGTACCGGAAGCCGATAAACCTGCATAGAAAAGTGCCTCTCTCGGAAAAATATTATATAATTAAGTTAGTCTGAACGCTATCCGAAGGCTGATTGCAGATTTATTAAGTCCGCATATCTATCTTGGGAAGTAAAACTCTGATACGTTATTTCTGCTATTGATCCAAGTGATTTACGGTTGGGTACGCAATATTTTTGGGTCAAGAACTGCAATCCACTTTAATTATTTTAGCGTAAAAGCGATCGAATAAATGCGAACATCTCACAACAAATCGAACTTAACAATTTCTCAAAAAGTCGATCGGATTGTAGCGTCTGGTAAGATTACTCGCCGGGAACATTTAGTTTTGACTTCGGCTATCCTGTCAGATGATAAAATTTCAGAAGAGGATCGACATCAGATTAACCGCATATTTGATTATATCCAAATTGGTCGCCTCAAGTTTATCGATTGAATAGAAAGACTTGCACAGTCAGCATCTATCTGGAGTGTAAAAAGCGTTTTTTAGGAGTGCGATCGTCCCCTCTCGCACAGCAAAACCTATATATTTCGCTTGAATTCTCCGGCTCAGGTATAGTGTGAAAGCGTCTGATGTGGCAGTCTCAAGTTAACAAGGCTCTTGGCAATCCCAGCTACAAAAACAGGCAGAAGAAAATGAGTGCAGACAAACAAACTATTTTGGTGACGGGCGGAGCTGGATATATTGGCTCTCACGCGGTATTAGCGCTGAAAAACGCCGGCTACGGTGTGGTGATTTTGGATAATTTAGCTTACGGTCACCGAGATATAGTAGATCAGGTTTTGCAGGTGGAGTTTATAGTTGGCGATACGAGCGATCGCACTCTTCTCGATAACCTGTTTGCTACGCACAAAATTGATGCGGTAATGCACTTTTCTGCTTACGCTTACGTGGGCGAATCTGTTACCGACCCAGCTAAATATTACCGCAACAATGTCATCGGTACTATTACCCTTTTGGAAGCAATGCTCGCTGCTGGGGTGAAGAAATTTGTGTTTTCTTCTACTTGCGCGACTTACGGCGTACCGCAGAAAATTCCGCTCACCGAAGACCACCCGCAAAACCCCATCAATCCCTACGGTGCTACTAAGTTAATGGTAGAACGGATTTTGTCGGATTTTGACGCTGCGTACGATTTCAAGTCTGTTTGTTTCCGCTATTTTAACGCGGCTGGGGCCGACCCTAATGGGTTGTTAGGAGAGGATCACAATCCAGAAACTCACTTGATTCCGCTGGTGTTGTTCGCTGCTTTGGGGAAACGAGATTCGATCGCGATTTTTGGCACGGATTACGATACTCCTGACGGTACTTGCATTCGGGATTACATTCACGTTAACGATTTGGCATCTGCTCACATTTTGGGATTAGAATATTTGCTCAATGGTGGCAAATCTGATTTCTTTAATTTAGGAAATGGCGGCGGGTTTTCGGTGAAAGAGGTGATAGAAACGGCTCGTCAAGTGACGGGAAAAGAGATTAAAGCTGTTGAGTGCGAGCGGCGTCCCGGAGACCCGCCTGCTTTGGTTGGCAGCAGCGAGAAAGCCATCAAAACATTGGGTTGGTCTCCAGAATATCCCGACATTAAGAACATTATCTCCCATGCTTGGCAGTGGCACCAAAAACGCCACAGCTCTTAGTATGTAGGGTGGGCATTGCACACCTTACCATTACAGCAAAGTTTGATTAAATTGTTGTGGGGTGCGCTTCCAGCCCGCCCCAAAAATACAATATGCTAATAATATCTGCTAAGTCGGGGCAACTCGGAAATCGACTGCTGCTTTTTGCTAATTTCATTGCTTGGGCGATCGAGCATAATTTGACTGTTCTCAATCCTGCTTTTGACGAATATGCAGAATTATTTGTGGGAACCGCGGGGGATTTTTTGTGTTGTTATCCTCCTCCATGTTTTACCGCAGCAGGCAACAACTTTGTCAGAAGTAAATATTATAATTTTATTAAGTATTTAAGCAACAAAAAAATATTAAAGACGCAAGAAATAACCCGAAAAAAACCTTTTAGCTGGCTAAAATATCAGGAGATAGAACCAATCAAGCAGGGTTCAATAGTTTGTTTTCAAGGCTGGCTGTTTCGAGATGGCTGGTTTGTAGAAGATGTTTCCAAGTTACACAAGTACGCCGACCCCATTAGAGCCTACTTTGAACCATTAGAGCGATATAGAATCAATGTAGATCGTTTGATATTGAATTTAAAAAAGAACTCTGATATGCTCGTCGGAATTCACATTCGCCAAGGGGATTATGCTCAACATCAAAAAGGGAGGTACTTTTACACAACTGAGCAGTATTTACAAGTCATGAATTATGTGGTAAGGCTATTTGAAGGAAAAAAAATTAAGTTTTTGATTTGTTCTAATCTTCCCCAAGATCAGAGTTTATTTAATAATTTTAACTGTGGATTTGGCAGCGGTCATTTAATTGAAGATATGTATGCTCTGGCTGAGTGCAACTATGTTGTCGGGCCGCCTAGCAGTTATACTATGTGGGCTTCTTTTTATGGAGATAAACCTCTTTACATGATCGTAAATGTCAATAAAACAATTAACCTGAAAGATTTTGTACATTTTTACGAATGGCAAGGAATTTTTCACTATCGAGATGACTGGAGTGAGAGCTTTTGGGAGTGGACACACGCTTGGTAAATAAGTAAATCAATGAATTCAAATAAATTAGCAGTCAAGGGATTTATCACTATTTTAACCGGTCTTTACTCTTTCCAGGATTGCGTTCATTTTCTGGCTTCTATCCGGAAGTTTCACCGCGAACCCATTATTATTTTAATAGATAGAGTCCCTCTAATTTTATATCCTTTACTTCAGGTGTTTGGAAATGTCATATTGAAACCTGCACCGTCTCACGAAAACCCTGTTTTAGCGTCGCGGCAAGCTAAGCTGGCTTTGTACGGGGAATCTTTATTTGAGAAAACTATTTATATGGATTGTGATATTTGTTTGCTGTCGCCAATAGATGAGGTGTTTGATTTTCTTGATGGGGTGGATTTGTTGGTGACGGCAGATGTGCAGCCTGCGATTGCTAAAGCTGCAAATTTATTAAGAGTCAAGCAGGATATTCTGTCAACTTTGCAGTCTGTGGGGTTGCCGCTAAATGAAAATAGCATTCAATACAATGGCGGATTTATCGCTTTTACGAAAAGCAGTAAAACTCAGGAATTGTTCACAAACTTTAAGAAATATTTCGATATGGTAGTGGCGCATCAAAATGTGTTACTATTGAAAGACCAGGGCGCTTTTGCGGCGGCTGTTGAATCGGTGAAACCGAAAATGACAACTTTGTCCCCGGTTTACAACTACTTGGATAAGTGGAAAGATGTTTATACGATGATCGACAAACCGATTAAAGTAATGCACTGTACTTATCCTTACCGTCCTCAGTACGCGAAGAACGTGACCCGATCGCTCTTTACTAGAATAGTCGATCGCACGGCTAAAATATTTTTACCAAATCAACTTAACAATCCCTGGCGTTTAAAATAATTAAAGTTGCTTGGCAAACTACATTAAAAGCAACAACAATCAGCCCCAAGTAAAAAAAATTAGTTTATACATATCCGAAAATTTACCTAGAAGAATTATTGCTGGCCTGAATAACAGTCTTGGATTCATTACTGTGTTTTTTTTACTAAAATACTTCGTTGCTGCCCTTTGCCCTGGTTAAAAACCTAGTTGCTGTGGTTGGGAGTACGTGAGTCGCCATCGCCTTGACAAAAGCTCGGTTAAGCCGGAAAATTAAACAAATGTTTTAAAAAAAATACTCAGTGAAAGTTTCATTAGTAGTGAGCGATTTGTCAGGAGGAGGTGCAATTCGTGCTTTTTTATTAGCTCAAGTCTTGATAGAGCTTAAATGTGATGTAGAAGTTGTTGGATTTCAGTTTGGCAAGGAATTGTATGCTACTCCTCCCAGAGATATCCCGGTATGTGCGATACCGGGTAAAAATTATCCTGGGTTTTTAATGGATGCTCAAAAACTTTGGAAAAAAATAGATGGGGATATTATTTATGCAGTAAAACCTAAACCTACAAGCTTTGGGTTATCACTGTTAAAAAAACTGGCGACTCGCCACTTTATAATTTTAGATATAGACGACTGGGAACTGAGCTGGTACGGCGGAGATGAATGGAAATACCGTCCCTCTTTCAAACAACTTTATCGAGATATTTTTAAACAAAACGGTCAATTAAGAGAACCAGATAATCCTCTCTATCTCAAGTGGATGGAAAGTCTCATTCACAAAGCTGATGCAGTCACCGTTGATACTGAGTTTTTAAAACAGCGTTTTGGTGGTGTATATTTGCCTAATGGTAAGGATACTGCAATGTTCGACCCTGCTAAATACAATCCTGAATTGAGCAGACAGTGTTACGGCTTGTCCGGGTATAGAGTTTTGATGTTTCCGGGAGCACCGCGACCTCATAAAGGCGTGGAGGATGTTTTGATGGCCCTCGAACATTTAAATGAGCCCGATTTAAGATTAGCGATCGTCGGCGGGAGTCCTTATGATGATTATGATGATAAACTTGTGAAACAATGGGGGCGTTGGATTATTAAACTGCCAAGGTTTCCAGTGGAGAAGATGCCGTCCGTTGTAGCGGCGGCTCATGTTGTCGTTGTTCCTCAGCGAGAAACTCTCACAGCCGTGGCTCAGTTTCCGCTCAAGCTGACAGATGGCATGGCAATGGCTAAGCCTGTTTTGTCTACGCGAGTGGGGGATATTCCAGCAATTTTAGGGGGAACGGGTTATTTAGTCGATCCGAGTTCTCCCGCTCAAATTTCACAAAAAATTCAATGGATATTTCAAAATTTTACAGCGGCTAATTTACAAGGAATGAAAGCTCGGGAAAAATGTGTAAAAGAATATAGTATTCAAGCAATGAAACCGATACTTTCAGAGATAATTGCAGGTATGTAAAGGTTATTTTAAAACTACTCAATGGAGGAAGAAAAACTGGCTGTTATTAAAGAATATTTTGAGATGCCGTACTGTTTAGCTGGGAATGCTTCATGTCTGCCAATAAGCTACTCCTAAAATTTGCCAGACGATATCCCGGCAGGATTCTCTTAACTGTGATGCTGGGCTTTTCTGGCGCTTTATTTAACGGTATCAGCACTACTCTGATTGTACCAGTGCTTTTAAGTTTTTTAGAGGAAGCGATCGAGCTGCGTGGTGCTCCACCTCTAATTAAAACTTTGATGTATCCCTTTGAGGGAATGCCCGGAAATCAGCGTTTAATGCTGATGACCGGGGCGGTTGTGCTGGCCATTTTTTTAAAAAATGTTGCGAGTTATATCAATACTTTAGTAGCTACTTCTCTGACGCGATCTCTGACTTTTGATTTGCGAGAAGCCGGATTGCGGTTGTTGTTAGAAGTAGATTTAGATTTTTACTCTAAAACTAAAGTCGGGGATTTAATTAATAGATTGGGCGGAGAGATTGGTCGGACTGCTAGTGCAGTTGGTACGGCAATCGGAATGTTTACTACGTCTATCACGGTTTTGGTGTTTGTGGGTCTGCTACTTTCGATCTCGTGGAAACTGACAGTGACAGCTACAGTTTTGCTGGCGTTAGTTGCTTGGGCAAATCAATATATTATTAACCGTTCCAAGCATTTTGGCCACCTGCTTTCTGAAATGTCGAAAGATTATTCGGTGAGGGTGCTGGAAACGATTACTGGGATTCGGCTGGTCAAGTCAACGGGGAACGAGGAAAGGGAGTATCAGCGGATCAAGCATTTAATTCAAAGGCGAGAACAAGCGGATTTTCAGGCTCAGGTAAATTATGCGGCGATCGCCCCAATTAACGAAGTTGTTAATTTGATAGTTATAATTTTGATTGTATTTATAGGTCGCACAATATTTGCGAATGAGATAGAGTCTATTGCTACAATTTTATTAACCTATTTATTGGTACTGTTTCGATTGATCCCTTTAATTTCACAGTTGAATAGCGGGCGCAGTCAATTTGCTAATACGTCGGCTAGTGTAGAGGTGGTTAATGATTTTTTGAGCTGCGAGGACAAGCCATTTATGCTGAACGGTTCTGTGCCTTACACTCATTTGCGATCGGGAATTCATTTTAATAAAATATCTTTTAGTTATCCTAACCACAAAAATTTAGTTTTGCAAAAAATTGATTTATTTCTACCTCACGGCACTACTTTGGCTTTGGTAGGAACTTCGGGTTCTGGCAAGTCAACTTTGGCAGATTTACTGCCGAGATTTTACGATCCTACTGAAGGTAATATCTCGATCGATGGCAGGGATTTGCGCGAATTTGAGCTGAAGAGTCTCAGACAAGCGATGGGTATTGTTAGCCAAGATACGTTTTTGTTTAATGCTTCAGTGCGCGAAAATATTGCTTATGCTAGACCCCAAGCTACTGAGGAAGAAATTGTGGAAGCGGCGAAGGGAGCGAATGCTTACGAGTTTATCCAACTATTGCCGGATGGGTTGGAGACTCAAATTGGCGATCGGGGCGTGATCTTATCGGGAGGGCAGCGTCAGAGAATTTCAATTGCTAGAGCCCTGCTGCAAAACCCGGAAATCTTAATTTTAGATGAGGCAACGAGTTCGCTGGATACGGTTTCGGAAAGGTACGTGCAAGCGGCGATCGAGAAATTGAGTTGCGATCGCACAACGTTGGTAATCGCCCACCGCCTCTCCACAGTCCAAAAAGCCCACAAAATCGCCGTCATCGATCGCGGACAAGTAGTAGAAATGGGTTCCCACGAAGAATTGCTAGCAAAAGGAGGTTACTACACTCGCTTGTATTCAGTGCAATTTGCTGAAGAAACCGCTCGTGATGAAGCTCTAATTAGAGGTTCTTACGAAATTCGCACTCGCCTGACTCCCATGATAGCTTATCTCAAAATGCTAGTAGATGAAATGGTAGACTCTCCCGAAGAAAGAGACGAGTTAATCAGAGAATCATTTCACTCTGCTGCTAATATTTTCACTACTTTAGAATTTATAGAAAACACTATTAAGCGTCAGGCTGTTAAAAAGTAGTCAGTTGGCAGTATTTATTAGTCAAATGCCTGCACAGCCAACAATTACCAATTACCAATTACCATGTCTAAATATTATGTATTTTTTACCAGAAATATCTTACCGCAACCCAATGTAGCGAGCTTAGTTCAAGTTGCACACTCTGCCAATGCCGCAGCAAACCTAGGTTATCCAGCAGTTTTGGTATACCTCCGTAAAGGCTGGAGTGCTTTGAATCCGGTTGATTTGCTTTTTCCTTTTCAACCCAGGAAACCCGATCACAAACTTGCCAAAATTTACAATATTCAAGATCAATTAAAAGTAGCAGATTTACCGATGCCGTGGCCGATCGACCTTTGGGACAGCAAGTGGACGAGTTCGAGTACAATAGTATCAAAATACTATTTACCAATTCACCTGCTTAAATCGACTCAAATTGTCCACACCCGCGACTGGAACTTTGTCAAAGCAGCAGTTAAAAACGGTATTCCCGCTATCTACGAACAGCACCACCATGAAAACAAGCAATTTGAATCAGAAATCCTTCGCAATCCTCTATTTCAAATTGCTGTAACTGTTGCCGATACTGTCCGAGACAGCATGATTTTGAATGGGATGCCGCCGGAAAAAGTAATTACGCTGCACAACGGTTTTAACCATTTGTTTCTCGCGAGACAAACAGAAGCTGCCCAGAATTGGCGACAGCAATTATTAGAAGATGACAGACAGCATTTAGCAGTTTATGCAGGCGGACTTTACCCGTTTAAAGGTGTCGATATGCTAGTGGATGTGGCCCTGGAGTTGCCGCGAGTTCAATTTGCGATCGCGGGCGGTGATTCATCCCAAGTAACAGCCTACCAGCAGTTAGCAAAATCCAAGCAAGTTAACAACATTAAATTTCTCGGCTACCTCCCTCAAAATCAACTTGCTAGCTTGCTGCAAGCAGCCGATGTTTTGACTCACCCTCACTGTTTGACAGAGGCGGCGACATTCACATCTCCTTTAAAATTCTTTGATTACATGGCATCGGGAACTCCGATTGTGGCGACGGAGATTGCATCTTTAATAGAATTTAAATCGGGAAATATAGCAGCAATTTGGTGCAAACCGGATAACCCGCACCAGTTCGTGCAAAGCATTCGAGATTGTTTAACCAAATATCCGAGGAAAAGCGAAGGCTATGCAGAAACGATGGATTTTGTCAAGCAGTTTTCGTGGGAAAATAGGATAGAGAGAATTTTGAGGTATGTGGATGAGCAAGTCCGATCGCAAATCATTCATTAATCCTCATCCGATAATTTTAAAATCCTCCAGGGCGAGTTTTACCAACAATCATCGCCTAAAATTAATAATCTCATAAACCCGCCCCGTCCACACGCAAAAACCCGATTTATTATTAGATATGAACCAAAACATCATCGGCACAATCACCACCTATCCAGGCATGAACCAAAGCGACTGGCTGTGGCAACAAACCCCCCACAACTTCGGCAAATGGGGCAACATTCAAATGTTAGCGAATCACCCAGAACCAGACTTTTTACTCATGTATCAATTCGACTTTCCCCGATCGCCCAAAAAGCAGTCATGGCTCGAAAAAATCCGCCGTCCAAGCCCCCTAAATCCAGAAAAGGACATTCGAGAAAAATTGCGCGGTGTGCCCGATGAACGCATAATTTACCTGATCCGCGAGCCACCATTACCAGAAGTGATTGAAATTACCAAAGCCAACTACGAACAAGCCAAACTTTATTGCGGTTACGTTTCCGGGCCCGACGATTTCGCACCAAAACCGGATTATATGCCCGCGATTTGGTATCACTCTAACTCGTTTCGAGAACTCGATGAAATGCCTGCGCCGCCGAAAACTAAATCCTGTTCTTGGATTACTTCAGGTGTTAGCCGCACCGCCAATCACCGCCAGAGATTAGATTTTATCAAATTGCTGCGATCGCAAGAATTGGATTTTGACCTTTACGGGCGAAACTTGCCAATTTGGGCGCGCGGTAACGGGACTGTGAACAATAAATGGCACGCTGTCGCACCATACTATTACAACTTAGCTATTGAAAATTATGCCGAAAACGATTGGTATGTCAGCGAGAAGCTTTGGGATGCCTTATTAGCTTGGTGTTTGCCAATTTATTACGGCGGTTCGGCGGCCGATAAGTTGTTGCCTGCGGGGAGTTTTCTGCGACTGCCGAGTCTGGATGAGAAAGGAGTAGAATTTATTAAAGAGGTTGTGGCTAATGCGGATTATTGGCATGAAGCGAGGGAAAAAATTGCTGAAGCCAGACAAATCATTCTCCACGAATTAAACTTGCTCAATTGGCTGTCTAAGTTTGTATCTCAGGAAATAGCGCGATGAAAGAAAATCCAAATCAACCCAGAGAATACGATGCCGTTAAGGGTGGCAAATCTCAAGTGCCATTAGGTGCGGCTGTCTTAGGTGGTATTCCCGGCGTTAAGAGCCGTTTGGCTTCACCGATTGTCGAGGTGAAAATTGCTGCACTGTCTGAAGCGCTGAAATATGAAGATGCAGGTTTAGATTTAATAATTGGGGCACTGCAAGATGAATTGATGCCAGTGAAGTTTGCAGCCTTTTCGCTGTTGAAGGATAGAGATGAACTAAATATAAAAGAGCAGTTACACAAATATTTGCCTATTTTTGACTTTGATGTGATAACAGTTGATTCGTATGGAAAAGAAAACAGTCGCAGCCGTAATTATGCTCACTTCTTCACAGAAGACTTAGGGAACGGAGTTGTGCTGGAAATGGTTTATATTCCCGGCGGCACTTTTATGATGGGTTCCCCAGCAACAGAAAAATATAGTTCCGATAGCGAACGTCCGCAGCATCAAGTAACCGTACCCACTTTTTTTGCAGGCAAATATCCCATCACCCAAGCACAGTGGCAAGCAGTGATGGGATACTACCCATACTATTTCAAAGGTGAAAAACGTCCTATAGAAGATATATCCTGGTATCAGGCCGTCGAATTGTGTGGCAAACTCTCGGAAAAAACCGGGAAAAAATATCGCCTCCTGAGTGAAGCAGAATGGGAATACGCCTGTCGTGCGGGAACAACAACCCCATTTTATTTTGGGGAAACCATTACCCCGGAATTAGTCAACTATAAAGGACACGAACCCTACGCAAACGCCCCCAAAGGACTTTACCGCCACCAAACAACCGATGTCGGGAGTTTTCCCCCCAATGCCTTTGGACTGTACGATATGCACGGCAATGTTTTGGAGTGGTGCAGCGATCACAGCGATGCGTGGCACTCGAACTATAACGGCGCACCAACTGACGGAAGTTCCTGGGAAAGTTGCACAGGGGGTTACCGGGTGCTGCGTGGCGGTTCCTGGATCAGCAAAGGGTACTCTTGCCGCAGTGCCAATCAGTTCTCGCTATTTGTACTCGCTCGCGGGCCCTACGCGGGGTTTCGCGTAGCGGTGGCGTCGGTTTCTCCCTAGTCCTAGATAATTCGGCGGTTGAAACCGCTACTATACAAACAAAGTCCGCGCAACGCGAGACTAATAGATATGAATGGAATTTGCACGCTAGCCAACGATACAGTTTACGACCAACTAATTGCCTTGCTCAACAGTATTGAAGTTATCTTAGGCTCAAAGACTCCTGTCTGTATTTATCCTTTCGACGACCAAATAGAGCAAATCCAAGCTGAAATTGTTAACCGTCCCAACGTCTTTATTTATGAAGATAGCGCCTCTATTCAGCGATGGGATGAATTCATGCAAGCAGCCGCACCAGAGCGTTTGAACCGCAAAAAATTCCGGCTTTACGGCGCACATCGGCGCTTTTGCGCTTTCGACGGCCCGTTTGAAAAGTTTATCTACATGGATGCCGATACTTTGGTGATGAATTTCCTTGATGCGGTTTTTCAGAAGTTAGAGTCATCGGATTTTGTGGTTTATGATTTTCAATTTCTATCCCCTACTAAAGTATACAATATTCAGTCACCAAAACTGCTCGAAGTTTTTGAGCAAAATCGGATCGAATCGGAAATATTTTGTTCTGGATTTTACGCCAGCAAGCAAGGATTGTTTGATATAAATATTAGGGAATGGCTGTTAGCTCAACTGCTATCGGGCGATGCGGAAATTCTCTATGAAGGTGCGGGAGAACAGCCGTTGCTCAATTATATGGTGATGAAAACGGGGATGAATAGCTATAATTTTGCTTATAGCCTCCCGGAGGGCGAAAAAACTGGGTGCAGCGTCACTTCCAAACATTTTGAAGAGCAAGATCGGATTTTGTACGACAAGGGAAACCGACTTACTTACATTCATTATATTGGTGTGCAGCCGGATTTAATTCGGAGAGTTTGTGCGGGCGAAAATATTGAGTTTCCCTATCGCGATTTGTTCCTGCATTACCGCTATCTCCGCGAACCGTCCAAGCGTCCGATTTTTGCCCAAGCGCCAAAGTCTTATACTGAGGTTTCTGCGCCGAATTTGTTAAAAAGGGTATTGAGAAGGTTGAGGATAAATGTATGA
>NZ_JAUBQR010000094.1:0-22817 GCF_036701385.1 Microcoleus sp. Pol12B4
AACGCCTTAAATTTAGCTCCGAGCGCCCCCAGGAATTTTTTGTTACATAGTTATAAATTTCCCCACCGACTTACTTACGGTATTTAAAAGCACAATAGCTTATTTTTTAAATTTTATTTAAAATTGTCGCAACGAGTCATCTGTTGTGAATGCCTTTTTCTCTTTATTCCTCTATCTCCTCTGCGTACTCTGCGGTTACTTTCAAAAGTATAAAATTCACCGCAGCTACACAAATGAATGCAGGTTGAGATTGTCTGTTAGTGCATAAAAAAGCAAAGCGAAGCAATCTTCAGCCCCTGGGATTGCTTCTTACTAATTATTACCCATTACCCATTATCCATTATCCATAATCAATTCTCCTTTCCCCTCAATCACTTCCCCGATCGCGAACGCACCAATTCCCTGAGATTCAAACCATTTAACAGCCCGATCGGCTTCTGTGCGATCGAGCAACAGCACAAACCCAATCCCCATATTAAAGGTATTGAACATATCTGCTGTGGCAACTTGGCCAGCTTCAGCAATCCACTGGAAAATTGGCAAATTTGGCCAGCTATTGCTGTCAATTTTCACTGATTGATTTGCGCCCAAACAGCGGGGCAAATTTTCCGGCAAACCGCCGCCCGTAATGTGAGCCATGCCGTGAATATCTAAACCACTCTTAATTGCTTCGAGGATTGGTTTAACATAAATTGTAGTCGGAGTTAGCAGCACTTCTCCTAAACTTTTGCCACCTAACTTTTCGGGTTGGGAATTCCAGTCAAAACCCCGATCGCCCGCAATTTTTCTCACCAAACTAAAACCGTTGCTGTGTACGCCCGAACTCGCCAGCCCCACAGCCACATCTCCTACCCGCACTTGCGAACCGTCCAACAATTTGCTCTTTTCGACAATTCCCACGCAAAAACCAGCTAAATCGTACTCTCCCGGTTGGTAAAAACCGGGCATTTCTGCCGTTTCCCCGCCCAACAAAGCACAGCCCGCTTGCTTGCAACCGTCAGCTATCCCAGCCACCACCGCAGCTAATTGTTCGGGATTTAACTTTCCCGTGGCTAAATAATCGAGAAAAAAGAGGGGTTCGGCCCCGGATGTCAGTACGTCGTTAACGCACATCGCCACCAAGTCGATACCTACCGTGTCGTGCCGATCGAGATTGTGGGCCAATTTCAACTTAGTCCCAACGCCGTCAGTACCCGAAACCATCACCGGCTCTTTTAAACCCTCCGGGACGCTGAAAAAACCGCTAAACCCGCCGAATCCGCCCAAAACTCCCGATCGGTGCGTGCTCTTGACCATATTCCCGATGCGCGAGACAAAAGCTCTGCCCGCCTCAACATCCACACCTGCTTCTCGATAATCCATAAGTCCGCCAAATCGATTTCTTCTAATTTTTAGTTTATTCCCATAACAGTTGACAAACAGCTTTTTTAAGACTAGCCATTCCGTAGCCCACAAAATACACTAATTTTTTGTAAATTTTTGTAAATTTTTCCGTAAAGACTGAAACGGCTGTAAGCACTGGAACTAAAGGGTTTTATGATAGAGGGTTTTGAGAAGATTTTATGAAGATTTGGTGAAAATCGCGATCGCAGCGATCCCCAACCACAAAAGTTTGTGGTAGTCTGTTGCAGTTCGTGAACAAAACACAAATTGCGGATCGAGTATGAGTTGTCAAGTGTCAGGGAAGTTTCCGCCAATTTTTTTTGCGGAAGCATTAAAGCAAAAACGCACCCGGATACTTTGCTTTGACTCACGGGGGAATGGCGAAGGGCAAGAGAGAAATCCTTGACGCCCGCCGCCAAATGGCCAATCCTCCAATCTCGGTTGGCAATGGCTATTCACAAAAATGGACGTATGAAGGAAAAATTTGTTGGTGGTCTACTCGCTGTCCTGTTAGTTCCTGTGGTAGGAACGGCATCCTCTTGTCACGCACAAGCAACAGGTGCCGACAACCAAAACTCTCAGGTTTCCGAGCAAGTAATTGCCACCCAACCGTCCCGGCAGTTAAACGCTACTAGGGTCGAAGCGCAAAAAGTCGGACAGTATCAGTATCAAGCAAGAGCTGACATTGCCCGAGACTCGATCGCCAAAATTCAGCCCCACGACTTAGGCGGGCGACAAGCAGCGACAGTCTACGTGCGAAACATTCCAGTCATCACCTTTCTGAACGCGAATCCGGAAACAAAAACGCCTTTGGGAGAAACTGGCAACAGCCAAGCCGGTGCTAGCAGTCCGTCAAAAGTAGCGGGCGCCAGAGAAAACCCTAAAGTCGGAAACATAGCTAGCAACGACAGCATCCAAGAACCTGATTCAGTTTGGCGGGCATCAAGCTTAGCAGCAAGACTCAATCAGCTAGCCCGCAACAACATCGATCCCAACAGCATTACCGTTAAATGGGAAAAAGGCGATCGCTACATTATCCAGGCAAACGGCGAGGACTTGGTAAACATCAACGCCGAAACCATCCTCCCCGATACCACCAGGGACTTTAGCCGAGACGCCCTGCAAGCAACCAATCGCCTCCGCCGGCTTCTGGGCAACGCCCCACCCCTCGAAGAAGTCGCAGGCAAACCGCAACCAGAAACCGCTGTGCTGTCTCTGGGCCCAGTTCAAGTGCGCCTCAGCGGCTGGGCTTCCTGGTACGGCCCGGGATTTGACGGCAACCTCAGCGCCAGCGGCGAGCGTTTCAACCAAAATGATTTGACCGCAGCCCACCCAAATTTGCCTTTTGGAACTAGAGTCATGGTGAGAAATCTCGACAACGGCCGCACCGTAGTCGTCCGCATTAACGACCGTGGCCCCTATGTCGGCGATCGGCTCATTGACTTGTCCGCCGGCGCCGCCAGCGTACTGGGAATGATGAGCAGTGGCGTTGCGAGAGTGGAAATCGAAGTGATCGAACCGCAGCAGCAAACAACTGTTGGACGCTGAAGGCTACTCTCAGGCAGAATACAAAAGTTATCCGAAGTGTAGAAGGCAGAAAGTAGAATAAAACTGACATCTTGCACCATTCTTTGTGGAAAAGGCCCGAAAGCCTATTATTAAGGATGGTGCAAGATGTCAAGTCGAACAAATTCTGACAAATAAACTCTGTATTCTGCCGAATGCCTTCAGGAGATTCTACCGGTGCGCCTGTTTACTACCATTGCAGCACTTCGCTGCTACTTAAATTTACAAAAGTCTGCTGCACCTCATTTGACAGTCGGTTTGGTGCCGACGATGGGAGCTTTGCACGCAGGGCATCTGAGCTTGATCCAGCGGGCAAGGCAAGAAAATGCGATCGCCCTGGTCAGCATTTTTGTCAACCCGCTGCAATTTGGCCCGACAGAAGATTTTCAAGATTATCCTCGGAATTTGGAGCAAGACCGACTGTTGTGCGAACAAGCTGGGGTTGATGCCATATTTGCTCCCTCAGCAACTGAAATGTTCGGCAACCAAGCGGTCGAACGCACAGAAACAGAGCAAACCGCCCAAAAACAGATAGAGATTCACCTTTCATCCTTAACTCAAGTAGTACCGCCACCGGCGATGACATCGGTTTTGTGTGGCAAAGCAAGGCCAGGTCATTTTCAGGGCGTCGCGGCAATTGTTACTAAACTTTTGAGTTTGGTGCAGCCGACAAAAGCTTATTTCGGTCAAAAAGACGCCCAGCAGCTAGCAATTATTCGGAAGTTGGTCTTTGATTTTAACTTGCCTGTAGAGATTGTCGCTTGTCCGATCGTCCGCGAAGAGTCGGGACTGGCAATGAGTTCTCGCAATCAGTATTTAACAGTAGAGCAAAAACAGCAAGCCTCCGTACTCTACCGCGCCCTGCAACAAGCCTCGGAAACTTTTTCTTCCGAGGATCGCACCGCAGCAGCCGCACTCGCTGTCGCCCGCGCAGCAGTCGCAGGAGAACCCGCAGTCAAGCTCGAATACGCCGAACTCGTCGATCCCGACAGTTTGACCCCCTTACAGGTTGTGGAAACAGCGGGACTTTTAGCCGTGGCCGCCAGAGTTGGCTCTACTCGTTTGATTGACAATATAATTCTCAGGAATCGCCGGCCCATTGTAGCGATCGACGGCCCGGCGGGAGCAGGCAAATCTACCGTAACTCGCCTTGCAGCAACAGCTTTGAACTTGTTTTATCTGGATACCGGCGCGATGTATCGGGCGCTGACTTGGCTGGCATTGAAAACAGACACCCCGATTTCCGACGAATGCGCGATCGCCGAATTAATCAGTTCCAGTTATTTGGAATACAACCTCGATCCCGCATCAAAGATGTTGAAGATTAACGGCGAAGACGTAACCGAGGCAATTCGCAGTTTGGAAGTGACATCCCGCGTCTCGGAAATGGCGGCAATTCCCGCCGTGCGACAGTTTCTGGTGGAGGAACAGCGGCGCTGTGGCACAAAAGGCGGAATTATAGCAGAAGGCCGCGATATCGGCACTAACGTGTTTCCCGATGCGGAACTGAAGATTTTTTTGACGGCTTCGGTACAAGAGCGATCGCGCAGGCGGCTGTTAGAACTTAAAGATAGCGATCGGGCTAATATTAGCTTGGCCCAATTGGAACAAGACATCGCCCTGCGCGACGAAAAAGACAGCACCCGCGAGGTTGCACCTTTGCGTAAAGCGGCCGATGCTGTGGAAATTCAAACAGATAATCTGACTGTTGCCGAAGTTATCGATCGGATTGTCGGCTTTTACAAAGAGAGAATCGGCCCTAAAAGTTAATTTTACGACGCTGGGGGCGCGCGATCGCCCTCATATGAAATCCGGTTAAACTCACATCTTGCACCATTCTCAAGAACAGGCTTTCCGGCCTGTTCCACAAAGAGTGAATTTTCTTGTGGAACAGGCCGGAAAGCCTGTTCATAAAAAGCTTATTGACAATGGTGCAACATCTCAGGTTAAACCAACTTGCAGTGTCAGGTAGGGACGCGGGCCGATGCGGGCTGAGTCCCTCACACTCACAATATCGTGCCATGAATCCGATTTGAGCGCCGTCCCCTGGCTGGGGAAAAAGTTCAACCATCCGGCGTTTTCATGGGTTAGGGCATTTCTGGCGTACAAATCTTAAATTTTTTTATCCGGATGGACTTCCCCACGATCGGTCATTTGCAGTAGCATTTTTACGGACTGTCCAATTTAAGATTATCCTCTTAAGTGGATTAACTTGATATCTACATAAAATCTCAAATTAACTTTACAAGGTGTGAAGGAGAGAATGACGTGACAAATTTGAAACTGCTGTGGAGGCGGCGAAAAACTTTAATCGTTGCTTTTATGGCAGCCACAGGAAGTTTTTTGCTGGGTGTGACATGGCCGATTAACTTGCGGGCAAATCAGCCCTTGCAACCGATTCAGGCGCAAGTCTTAGCCGTATCCCAGTCGCAAGAACAACAGCCGATGTCCAATATTAATAAGTTCTCCGAGGCGATCGCCAATCGAGTAGAATTTTCCCAACAGGCTCTAGCCCAAGTGCAGGCAATCCGATTTCAATCAGCCGTACCGTCGCAGTTTCAAGGTACAACCATTCGTCACGCGAAACTCGGCTCCCAGCAAAAGGCGATCGCCCTGACATTTGACGACGGCCCCTGGCCGAAAACAACTACACAAATCCTAGATATTCTCAAGGAAAATAATATTAAGGCTACATTCTTCTGGGTAGGAAAATACCTGCAAAATTCTCCCGAAATTGGCAAACAGGTCGCAGAAGCCGGTCACGCGATCGGCAATCACACTTGGAACCATGAATACCTTCAGTATAACGAAAACGGTGCCTCTCGCGAGATCGATCGCACTTCATCCTTAATTGAAGACTTGACTGGCATCCAAACATCGATGTTCCGCCCGCCAGGAGGCATTTTAAACAATGGATTGACAGCTTATGCTCAAAAGAAAAATTATGCAGTTGTGATGTGGTCTGCTGATTCTTTTGATTGGCGCACTCTTACGGAATCTTTGATAGACAACGTGATGAGGCAGGCAAATTCCGGCGGCATTGTGCTGATGCACGACGGCGGCGGCAATCGAGCAAGAACTGTAAAAGCTTTGCCTGATATTATTGCTCGGTTGAGAAACGAAGGGTACAGTTTTGTAACAGTTCCCGAGTTATTGCAGATGCAAGAACAAGACTTAGAACAGCAGGAAACAGCACAAAAATAACAATTTGGAAAAGTGGGAGTTTACACCATTTTTCCATTTTTTTGTATGCCGTTAGATTAAGTTTTCAGAACTCTAGCCGAACGACGAAGAAGGAAGAAGTAGCAACCGCGCCCAATTCCAGGCGACGTTCTTGACTACTGAAACCATTGCTTTAATTGCATTTGCCTTCTTCCTTCTTCCGACGGACATCGGACTGACATCCGTTACATCCCTTACAGAATCCGTTGCCGAACTTCATTCTTGCTTCTTCCTTACTTTAACTACACAAATCAATCGAAAATCGCTACTCTATAACAGAGCATCAGTTCGATCGCGAGTCGATCGCGTACCAACCATGACCCAAAGTCTCAGTGCGACAGGGTTGCCCCCTGCCTTCCCGGATCACACCCAACTCCCCGAATCCGACGGCACGTTTGTGAAGAACTTTCAAGAACATCCCCAGAGTATTCTGCTTACCGACTCCCTAGAAAACACACTGCAAACGCTTCACCCCGACGGACAATATGCGATCGGGCAAGATTGTGGGATATACTGGCGCGAAACAGACCCACCAGAACGCGGAGCCGAAGCCCCTGACTGGTTCTACGTGCCGAACGTTCCGCCTTTGTTAGACGGAGAAATTCGCCGCTCTTACGTGCTGTGGCGCGAGTATATGGTGCCCCTAATTGCGATCGAATTAGCCAGTGGGGATGGTTCCGAAGAACGCGACAACACCCCCTTATCTCGTTTGCCAGAAGGTATTACTCAGAAACCAGGGAAGTTTTGGGTATACGAACAGATTATCCGCATCCCCTACTACGCCATCTATACAATTAAAACCAGCCAACTGGAAGTCTACAACTGGGTGAACGCTCGCTATCGCCTGTTGGAACCGAACGATCGCGGACATTACCCGATCGACCGCATGGGAGTAGAGTTAGGCGTATGGGAAGGCAGCTATCAAAATCAGACACAACGGTGGTTGCGCTGGTGGGATAACCAGGGGAATTTGTTGCTGACCGGGAGCGAGCAAGCTCGACTCGAACGCCTCCACACCGAACAGGAACGCCAGCGGGCTGAAGTTGAGCGTCAACGAGCCGATCGCGCGGAGCAAACACAACAAGATGCTATCCCTCAACTACTGGCAATGGGTTTGACTGTCGAACAAGTTGCTCAGGCGCTTTCTCTGTCGGTGGAAGATGTGCAGCGATTGGGATAAATGGCGGCTACTCCAAAGGAAACCGTTAGTGCAATTCAATCGATCGAATCTCAGGAGTTCAGAGTATGCTGACACCCCGATATAACTCCTCAATCGGCATCTCCAGCCGAATACTCTGCAGCATCACCGTATCGCCTGCTTCATAAACCACGGTTTCCCACCGCAGGGAACTCGCATCCTGCACCCGACGACGACACTCCACCCGCATCTGGTTCTGCGCGATTAAAACATACTCTTCCAACGATTCAAGCTGTTGATAATCCTCAAACTTCTGAGCCCGATCAAAGTTTTCAGTCGAAGAGGATAGAACCTCAGCAATCAACTTGGGATAACGCTTCACATAACGATCTTCGCGATCCCGGGCATCGCAGGTGACAAACGCATCTGGATAGTAGAAGAACGCATCCGCATAATTCACCTTGACATCAGCCGAAAAAAACTGACACTCACCCTCGCGCAGGTGAAGGTTAATTGCAGTTATCAAATTAATACAGAGACGGCTGTGGTCATCGCTACCTCCCGCCATCGCGTATACCAAACCGCGCCGATATTCATGTCGGACAGTATTATCACGTTCGAGGGCAAGGTAATCTTCGGGGCTAAACCCAGACGGGATGGCAATCATAACGTTAGAGGCAAAATCGATACCTTAATTGTAGCCATGTTACCAATTTAGGCTGGCATCTAAGGGCAAATCCTGCAACTGAGAATTCACCCAATTAGCCGCCGCCAAACCCGATCGCAAAGCACCTTCTATTTGACCTTCCCCGCACAAATCCCCCGCACAAACCAGCGGCAAAGTCCCCTCCGCCGCCAAACAAGAAACAGGCAAAGGATTTCGACAAAAAGCATAGCGCCAGCGGTGAACCTGCAACCATTCCGGCTGTTTCAGCCAAGGGATTAAATATTCAGAAGTGCGATCGAGCAATTCTTGACCGACTGTTGCCAAATCGGCAGATTCTAGATGGCGATCGGCAAAATTTGCGCTGCTGTGAACCACAAACACCGGCTGCTGCGGATCGAGCCGCTTGGTGCTATCTAAACCAACCCAAGCTAAATCAGAATTCTCTGGAAAAGAAACAGATTTCCACTGCGGATTTAGATTGTTCAAATCAGACTTTCGTGCCGCAGAATAGCCAGCCATAACAGTAATGCAAGGGTCGTACTCCACGGAACGCAATTTGTCAATAAAATCAGGCGAAAAACCCATTTCAGAATTCAAAAACATTAAAGCTTGAGGAGCAGGAATTGCCACCACCACAGCCTTAGCAATCAATTCTTGAGGTATGTCTAAATTGTCGTCGGTAACTTCCAGGGAAAGATGCCACATTTGGCTGTCGGTACGAGAAATAGCTTTGACGCGGCGGCCAAACCAAATTTCTAAACCCTCCGCCAGATACTTACCAACAGCATTCATTCCAGCAGGTGCGACATAACAAGAGCTAGGAATAGCAGAAAGTTTTCCCTGTCTCAATTGCCAGACACAATCCGTCCAGAGTTTGAGGATGTGCCGATCGACCAAAGCCTCAATTAACCCCTGCACCGCATCTCCCTGCGGTTCCAGATACCGCGCCCCGTGATCGGCCCTAGAACCCTGTACGCGGCGGGTAGCGACTCGTCCCCCCGCGCCACGAGATTTCTCAACAACGGCCACAGAATAACCAGCTTGACGCAACCGTTGAGCGCAACTCAGCCCCGCCATACCCGCACCAATCACCGCAACATCGAACATAATCAATCAGTCAATCGATTTTAGATTTTAGATTTTAGATTTTAGATTGAAGCATTGACCCCACGGATGAATCCGGGGGGCAAGTTTCATCGGATACAGGTTTTTTATTTCTGCACGGATGAATCCGGGGGCTTGTATCCTGGATTCTTGATTGTCAGCCTTGTGAATCTAAACATCAGCTTAAAGGCTGCGAGCTGAATTTTTACCTTACCGATGACTCAAAAGAGCCGTAGCTTGCCGGGCCCGACGCCATCGCCCTGCACCAAGTAGTAGAATAAAGGACAGCACGAATCCATGATTAAGACCAAATCAAAAAATGCCACTGTAGGTAAATCCTAAATCCTAATGGTTGTCAATCAGCAGCAATCTAAAATCTAAAATCTAAAATCTAAAATCGAATAGGGGAGGGCAAAATTTTGGACGAACTCAGAGCAGCACTCGAATTGACAACAGAAGAAGAATTGCAGCAACTAACAGAACTTCTGTTCAGCCGCAAGTTTAACCCTTTAGATTACGTGCAAACCCCCGCACCGGTAGATGTACAAAGTCGCGATCGCCAAGCATGGCTCGACGCCGTAGAACAGCGGTTTCGCTATCTTGCAGCCGACGGGTTGACGGTACTCAGAGGGCGAACCCAACAAGTAACTTACAGACAAGCGCTAATTCAAGTTTGTCGCTATCTCAAAATCCCTTATCCCAGACAGTTGTCAACCACCGACTTAGAGGCAGAAGTATTTCTGCACTTAATGGGCCGCGCGTGGAAGCGTTTACCGGCAGATGAACAGCAAGCCCTGACAGTGCGCGTACAGCGAGCGATCGTTGATTCTAAACTCTCTGAACCCCTGCCCATTTCTGCAGAAAAAGACCCGCTAGGTTTACTGTTCAAAGGCGGCAGCGCTTTAGCTGTTAGTTCTATCTTAAAACCAATGCTGCTCAAACTAATGGCCAATCAATTTGCGCTGCATTTTGCCACGTATCAAATGGCAAAACAAGGAGTGCTTGCAGGCACTGCAACTGCAGCAACCCAGTTTCAAAATTATGTCGCAATTCAGACGGCGCGGCGCGGTATGGCGGTGAGTGCTGCTCGTTACGGTGCGACGCGGAGCGTATTTTCGTTGGTCGGTCCGGTGATGTGGACTTGGTTTTTAGCGGATTTGGGTTGGCGATCGATTTCCACGAACTACGGCCGCATTATCCCGACCATTTTTGCCTTAGCTCAAATACGCTTGACGCGATCGGAATGCGTTTGGGAACTAGCTTAACAATGGTAAATTGTAGATTTTAGATTTGAGATTGGGAGTGTGGGTGAATATCAATAATCGGTTGAAATTAGCTGCCAAACTGACAGCCGAAAATCTCAAGTCTCGCCTCCAAAAACATCCAGAGCTCCGCCTGCAAATACCTTGGAATTTCGCCCAAGTGGGGATGCTGATTTTTCCCTTAATTCCGATTTTGGGAGCTTTAGGTTTATTCCTGGGATTGGCCGGCACTTGCAAGCTCAAGTTCCGTCAAATTAGTCGCCGCCCATTGAATCGAGGATTCGCAATTCTGAGCGCGTTGCTAGTTATCACAGCCGTTTTTGCGCACAACCGTATTGAGGCTTTTATAGGGTTGTACAATTTCTTGCCATTCTTTATATTGTTTGCTGCTTTCAGCAGTTTAATTCAAACTTTGCCTCAATTGCGGCAATTGTCTTGGATGATTGTAATTAGTTCAATTCCAGTGATAATTTTAGGCCTGGGACAGCAATTTTTAGGCTGGAGTGGCATCGAGCAATTGCAGCCTGTTTTTGGCTGGGTACTCGCACCCCAAGGCAATCCCCCCGGCCGTATGGCTTCTGTATTTATGTACGCTAATATTTTAGCTTGCTATCTGACAATTGCTTTTATTTTAGCACTGGGACTGTGGATGGCAGAAGTCAGTTGTCAGTTGGCAGTTGTCAGTCGTCACCACTTACCCATTCCCAATCCCCTATTCCCAATTCCCTATTCCCAAATTCTATTTTTAAGTTTTGCAGTGATCGGAAATGCTGTTGCTTTGATTTTTACTAATTCTCGCAATGCTTGGGGACTGGCCGTTATCGCAGTTTTGGCTTTTGCATTTTATGGGGGTTATAAAAAATTATTAGCTGCGGTTTTGAGTGTGGCTAGCACAATTTTTTTGTCTGCCTTTGGCCCGGAACCACTTCGGCAATCTTTACGAAGAATTGTTCCCTCTTTCTTTTGGGCTAGACTCACCGACGAGATGTTTCCAAATCGGCCGACTGCTACTTTGAGAAAAACTCAGTGGGAATTTGCTTGGTCAATGACTCAGCAGCGTCCTTGGACTGGTTGGGGATTGCGAAATTTTACGCCTCTCTATCAAGCTCAGATGCAAGAATGGCTTGGTCATCCTCACAGTTTGATACTGATGTTGACTGCGGAAACGGGAATACCCGCAACGCTTTTGTTGTTTGGTTTAGTTGGCTGGGTTTTGGCTAGGGGTGTTTTGCTGCTGGCGAATTGGCCACTTTTTTCTGCAGATATTAAACACGAGAAAATAGCAACACAGGAAGTAGCGGAAAATGCTTTAGTGTTCAATCAAAAACCTATAAGCAATAGCACTAGTCAGGTGGTTTGTCAAGATGTAAGAGCGGCCGATCGCCTAATTTTTTTCAGTTATTTATTAGCCTTCGCCGCCTATACGCTATTTAACACTGTAGATGTGACGCTGTTTGATTTCCGGCTCAATACTACAAGCTGGTTGCTGTTAGCCGCAATTTGCGGAGTCAGCCAGAGGGAATAGACGATCGCGCATTGGAGGCAGAGGCGGGAAGGTTATTGATAACAAATAACAAATAACGACTGCTAACAGTCAACAGTCAACAGTCAACTGCCAACTGCTGTGTCTGCAAAATAAAGTCGTAGACTGAAAACGCTTGAAAGCACTGATGTTTCGTAAGAAAAATTACGGTTAAAGTTTTACACCAGAGGGGGAAACCTTTGATTTGCAAAAGAGTTTGGGTTAGTGTTGTAACAAAGTAAGTATTTTCCTGCTACTTCCCGGAATAATGTGATAAAACAAAGCAGCACGAGACAAAAGCGAAATAACTACCATGACTCGTTATGTCACACCCAGAGAAGCCTGCAAGCTTCTCTCAGTTTCCGAAAAAACCCTTAGAAACTGGGACGAAGCGGGGAAAATTAAAACCCTTAGAACCCCTACCAATCAGCGACGCTACGACATTTACTCAGTATTCAGCGACGGAATTGACCGGAGAATTACCGCACTTTACTGTCGGGTCAGCAGCGCCAAACAAAAAGGAGACCTCAACCGACAAGTTAACTACCTCCAATAAATCTACCCGCAAGGACAAGTCTTCAAAGATATTGGAGGAGGACTTAACTTCAGAAGACAAAGTCTTCTTACCCTTCTGGGACAAGTCATGTCAGGAGTTATCCGCCAAATTGTGGTCTGCCACCAAGACCGACTCGCAAGGTTTGGTTGTGACCTCATCAGATGGATGTGTGAACAAAACGATTGCCAACTCGTGGTTCTCAGTAGAACAGACTTATCTCCAGAAAGAGAGCTGGTTGAAGATATCCTTGCCATCATCCACGTCTTCAGTTGCAGGCTCTACGGACTCCGAAAGTACAAAGCTACTATCAAAGAAGATCCGAGTCTACCCGGAAACAAGATTAGCAGCGATTTGGAGAGCATGGATATCAGCTAGTCGCTGGTGCTACAACCAAGCAATCGCTATTCTGAAAACTCAGAAAATTGGCAAATATGACTTGCGAAAGCAAATCATGGATAGCGCACCCGATTGGGTAAAACAACAACCTTACAGCCCCAGGCAATTAGCAGTATTTCAAGCCTTTGAAGCGCATAAAGCTGCTAAAAAATCGAGAGGTTTCGCTAAGTTTAGGACATTTCGCGACACGTCTCAAACCATTAGATTTCAGACAGAAAATTGGAAGTTAAACACCTTCTACCCTCAAGCAACCAAAGACCTTAGCTTTAAGGCTGCCGAGCCAATTGCTGAAGTAATGGAGCATGAGCCCAGTTTAAGCCTGATTAACTAACGGTCAGTGGTTCATAAGCTACGCGGTCAGTGAAACAAAGCCTGCTACCAATTCAAATTTAGCGGTAGCGCTTGACCCCGGCGTAAGAACCTTTATGACTGGGTTTGACGGACGGGAAATATTGGAAATAGGCAAGCATGACATTGGTCGCATCTATCGCTTAGCGAGGCACCTAGATAAAGTAATGAGTCGCATCGGGCAGAACAAAGGAAGTGCTTTTAAGCGACTTCGTTGCCGTTTAAGAAAAGCTGCATCTAAAATCAGGATTCAAATCAAGAATTTAATTTTTGAGCTTCACAAAAAAACTGCAAAATACTTGTGTGACAAATATAAAGTGATTTTTTTACCTACTTTTGAAACTCAACAAATGGTAAAAAAAGGTAAACGCCGTTTAAACAAAAAAACAGCTAGAGCAATGGTTACATTGAGCCATTACAGATTCAAGCAAACGTTGAAGCATCAAGCAGCCAAGCATGGCTGTGTTGTAGTAGACACAACCGAAGAGTACACTTCTAGAACTTGCTCAAAGTGTGGACACATCCATACAAAATTAGGAGGCAACAAGTTTTTTGCTTGTCCCTCCTGCGGTCACAAATTAGATCGCGATCGAAATGGCGCTTTTAACATTTTGTTAAAAGCTTTGAGAGATACCTCCTTGACTGGAATCCTTACCGATTTCCAAGTCCTGCCATACTCAGTAATCTCGGACATCCGGGAATTACCGGGTTAAATGTATCTGTACAACTTTATTTTCGCGCTACAACTGCCAACTGCCAACTGACTTCCTTTACTCTACGGTCACCGACTTCGCCAAATTTCGTGGCTGATCCACATCCAAACCCCGACGCGCCGCAATGTGATAAGCCAATAATTGCAGCGGAATCACTGTCACAATCGGTGACAACAATTCATCCACCAAAGGCACGGGCAAAACGTGGTCAAAAATCTCGGCTTCCGCCACACCTTGCTTCGGCGTAACGCCAATTAAACGTGCGTCGCGGGCCTTCGCTTCCTGAGCGTTGGAAAGCACTTTTTCGTAGACGCTTCCGGGCATGGCGATCGCCACTACAGGCACTTTCGCGTCCAAAAGGGCGATGGGGCCATGTTTCATCTCTCCCGCCGGATATCCTTCGGCGTGAATGTAGCTAATTTCCTTCAGTTTCAGCGCCCCTTCCAAAGCAATCGGAAAGTTAATTCCCCGCCCCAAAAAGATAAAATCTTGGGTGTCTGTAAACTGGTGGGACAATTCCTCCACATACTGTTCTTGAATCTCCAAAAACTTCTCAATTTCCGCTGGCAATTGGCGCAAACCAGCAATAATTTCTGCCAATCTATCCGTGCTGATTGTTTGCCGCTGGTGCGCCAAATCCAAAGCTAAGAAATAGAATGCCATCAACTGAGTGACAAAAGTTTTAGTCGCAGCAACGCCAATTTCTATACCAGCGTGGGTGTTGATCACGTGTGGCATCATGTGGGCGATCGAACTTTCGGTTCTGTTAGTAATGCCTAACATTCTCGCCCGAAATTTATCGGTAAAACCTGCGCGGCGCTGCTGCTCCATCCCCAAAGCAGCCAGTGTGTCCGCCGTTTCTCCCGACTGTGTTACACCAATAGTTAGAGTATTTGCTGTCAGCGGTGCGGGCGCGTAGCGGTACTCAGAAGCGTACTGCACCGCAGTGGGAATATTAGCTAATTGTTCCAACAAATATTTGCCAATTAGCGAGGCGTGCCAGCTCGTTCCGCAGGCGAGAATTGAAATTTGTTCGACATCGGTGCAAAGTTCCTTGGGCAAGTTGAGATTGATCGGAGAGCGCAGATTTCCCGGCTGCCACTCGCTGTCTAAATAAGCCTCCAAACAAGCTCGGACTACGGCGGGCTGTTCGTAAATCTCCTTGTGCATGAAGTGTTTGAAGCCTTGCTTTTCGATTAAAACCGGACTCCAACCAAGGATGCGCGGGCTTTTTTTCAGCCTTTCTCCTGCAAAGCTGTAAACTTCGACTCCCATCGGAGTTAGCCTTGCCAATTCGCCATTTTCCAGCGACAAAACAGTGCGGGTGTGAGAGACTAAGGCCGGCGTGTCGGAAGCGCAGAAAAATTCGCCAGCACCAAAACCAATCACCAAAGGAGCTTGCTGTCTGGCGACAATTATTTCGTCGGGGAAATCGGCGCAAATAACGGCGATCGCAAAAGCTCCTTCTAACCGATTTACCACTTTTGCAACGACTTCTAAAAACGACAAATCAGCAATTTTTTCGGGCTTTTTCTCTTTTCTTTCTTCCTTCTCCCTTTTTGCTTCTGCAAATAACTCAGCTATTAAGTGAGGAATCACTTCTGTATCGGTATCCGAGACAAATTTATGTCCCTTTGCTTTCAATTCTTTCCGCAAATCGCGATAATTTTCGACAATTCCATTTTGAACTACCGCAATTCGCCCGCTATTATCCAGGTGAGGGTGAGCGTTATATTCCTCTGGTTTGCCGTGAGTTGCCCAGCGGGTGTGTCCGATGCCAATGGGAGCCGGAGATTCTATCTCTGCTAGCTTTTCCCGGAGGTTGTGCAATTTGCCCTTGGCTCGGATGCAGGTAATTTCTCCTTCCGAGATGGTAGCGAGGCCCGCTGAATCGTAGCCCCGGTATTCTAGTTTCTCCAATCCTGCTAGCAAAATCTCGCTTGCTGCTTGCGTGCCGATATAGCCAACGATTCCGCACATTTAACGTACTACTCCTGCTTAGCGATCGCAATAAAACTCACGTTTTATCATTTTTACCTTCTTCCGGCCCCAGAATGCAGATTCCGCGACAAAAAAGAGGGGGCGATTAAATTGCCCCCTCTCTTGTGCCCGTAATTTGATCGGCGTGTCGATCGATATTTAGTAGGCTAGACCCATACTGCGAGTGGTTTCTGCTCCCAGGTAAACCCGGATGCTCAGAAAATCGGTGGGGCAAGCAGTTTCGCACCGCTTGCAGCCTACACAGTCTTCGGTGCGGGGAGATGAGGCAATCTGAGCTGCTTTGCAGCCATCCCAGGGCACCATCTCCAAAACGTCAGTCGGACAAGCGCGGACGCATTGAGTGCAGCCGATGCAAGTATCGTAAATTTTGACTGAATGAGACATTGAATAAAGGCTCCCAACGAGTCACTAAAAATTTCCTTGCTCTGCGAATTAACAGATTTGACGGTGAGGTGCCACCGCTATAGCCTGCACAGAGAATTAAAGGTTAGTCTACCGCAGTGCTTGGAAGCACTTCGCGAAAAAGCGACAAAACTTCACAGTTATTCACGCTGGGAGTCTTATAGAACCCATTTGGGATTTATTCATTTGCCAACCGTTTGAGCATGAGCCTGATGAAATACAAATTGAGTTTCGCAGTGGCATTGGCGAGAGTCTGCTCAAAGTTCTTGACTAAACTCTTACAGCCTTACATCCCAGCGTTTGACCGTTTAATCACGAGCGCGAGTTGCCACCACGACAAATCTAGTTGTCCCTCTAATGCCACTTTTTCGGCTTTCGTTAGTTTCCGTGCCAGTTTAAACCGGATCTGGGTCATAATCTGCGGGTAAAGTTTTTACATTCTCTGCGATAATCTTATCCAGGTGATACCCATTACCCTTGCAGAATGGTAATCTTCGGAATATTGACGGGCCAGAGTGTGAAAATAATCGAGGTTGTGACTCAAAATATCAACCCAGCCACATTCATCGGACACACTGGCTTTTGTATAATCGATAAAAAACGGCAAGCTGACTGGTATCAACACCTCGATGTTGTTTGATGCCATGGGTGTATTTGAAATGGCAAAAACCTTGAGACTCGACACTGGCAAATTGCACGTATTTTTGACCGCTACACGGAGTTATTAAAGGCATTCTAGCCGTTTGTTAATCAACTTTACGCTGTGAGCTAATGAAGGGAGTTCGGGGAGCCAAGAAGAAACCCACGAGACTAGCGAAGAGAATCGGTGTAAAAGTACTAAATCCTGTCAACTTGGCGAGTAGCAGAGTTGTACTAATTGGAGTTCTAGTAACTGTTGAATTCAGAGCAGCCATTACACAAATCATTGCCAAAGTCTCGTTGGAGGCGGGATTAATGATAGCGATTGCCTTTCCTAAACAGGCTCCTATAAAAAACAGTGGGATGATAATCCCCCCCCGCCAGCCTCCATTTACGGTCGTACTAATGGCAAACACTTTAGCAATAACTAAAGTTAAGAGAACTCCCAAAGAAAAGTTTCCCTCAACAATTTTTTCTATTTGATGTTCACCAAAGAAACGAGTGAGCGGAAATAAAGCTGATAACACACCAAGTGCTAGCCCAGCTAAAGTAGTTCGCACATAGATTGGACTGGGTATCGAATCAAACAAGCGACCAACACTGCGAAATACAGCGATAAAAAACCACCCCATGAGCGCACCTACGATTCCATAAGCAATCGCTGCGCCAAAGTCATAAAGGCTGTCCACATTGTATTGAGGAAAATGCCAGGTAGGACCTATTCCTAGCTGGGTAATTGCTACAAAGATCGTGTAACTTGCACAACTTGCCACTACCGCAGGCAATATTGCTTCAAAATACTCCACAACATTCTGATGATGCAGAATTTCTAAAGCAAAAAAAGTACCACCCAATGGAGCGCCGAACAAAACTGTAAAACCAGATGCCATGCCAGCAATACTTAAAGTTCGTAGTGCCTCTCCACGCAATTGAAAGCGATCTGCTAACCACGTACCAATTGAACCTGTTACTTGCACCATTGGTGCTTCTGGACCAGCACTGCCTCCACTTGCAATACTGATGAGCGACGACAGAATCATCGAAGGATTCTCGTTCATTGGTAACCGCCCACCATTGAGATGAATATTGTCAATAATCAACCCTATTTCGCCAGGATTTCCCAGCCAATGAATGAGCAAACCGATGAGTAAACCCGCAAGCGGCATGATGATTAGTAGAGAAGGTCCACTAAAATATTCAAATCCCGCCATTATGTAAGACAAAAATATCCAATAAATTGCACCAAACAAACCACAAATGATTCCTAGCATTGCCCATAGGAATACCGAACGTGTGAGATTTACGGGGTTTCGTTTCATTGTTTACTCCTTGTCAATAGCTAGGCAGTTAGAAAGTCTTAAAAAACAATTTTGTGTAATTGTATACACTTTCTGTTGTCTGCATATTAACCTACCAACCACCACACTTGCTTTGGAGTGTAGATCTGGGCTATCGAATGCGAAGAGAGCAATCGCAGTATAACAAGGGCTGGCAAAGGAACTGAGGCATAGGTTATCAGCGGTGAAGCCACCGTGCAACACGATGATCCGCTGAAGCCTCCGCCGTTAGACCGCTTCATCTCTTGGTGGCGTCAATAGCTTAAAGAACCCATTTGGGCTATCTGATGATGAGCTAAGATCAGAAATCAATCGCATAGTCGAGCTACTTAACCGACAAAGAGTGATAACTCCGCAGCGCCTTTGCTGCCCCACAAGAAGAGTAGACCACCTCTAGGGCCAAAACGACAAATTGTAAACGGTATCTTGTATCAACTCAAGAATGTACCATCGCGATCGATCGTCCCGCTAGCACTTGCGTATAATTCCGATCTAACCGGATTTGATATGAGAAAAAACTATAGTCCTGACTACCAACCTGAATTTGATATGAGAAAGGACTAAAGTCATTACTACAAACCCGCGCAAATCGATCGACTAAAAGCCTAATTTTTCTAACACGGGCTTAGTTGACACAATATGTCGATCGAGCCCTAGTTTTTTTGGCTCCACACCCAAAGCCAAAGCCACCAATTGCGACAAATGCAACACAGGCAAACCCAACTTGCGCCCGATTACTTTTTCCACCTCCGGCTGTCGCGAATCCAAATTCAAGTGACACAGCGGACAAGGAGTCGCCATACAATCAGACCCATTGTCAAGAGCATCTTGAATATGTTTGCCTGCCATCTGAAAAGATTGGTTAGTGGCATAACTCGCCAAAGGCCAGCCGCAGCACTGCGTCCGGCCTCGATAATAAACCGGAGTTGCCCCGATCGCCCGAAACACATTTTCCATCGATTCGGGTTGGTGCGGATCATCGTAAAGCAGCTTATCCTGAGCTCGCAGCAGATAGCACCCGTAAAAAGACGCGCACTTCAAGCCCGAAAGCTTGCGGGTGACTCGCTTCTGCACCTCTTCCAGTCCATAATCCGCAACGATCGCCCACAACAGATGTTTCACCTCGGTACTGCCTTGATAAGGCGAACAGCCTTGTTTTTTTAGTAAACCGTTGACTTTTTCTATGTAGTTGGGATCGATTTTCTGAGATTCCTTGAGGCGATCGTCCACATGACCGATGACCCCTTGACAAGTGCTGCAATGCGTCAGCAAAGGTAGATTCAGTTCCTCAGCCAACGCAATATTGCGAGCGTTGACAGTATCTTCGAGCAACTGCGAATCTTCCTTGAAAGTACCAGAACCGCAGCAGGAAGCTTTCTTTAGTTCCACCAGTTCAATCCCCAACGCTTGAGTTAGCGCCATTGTAGACAAGTAAAGTTCGCGTGCCGCCCCTTGGGCAACACAACCGGGAAAGTAAGCATATCTGAGAGTTTGGGATGGCATAGTCATTTCTGCTGGGGACACAAGGTTCGGGAAAAGAAAGTTGAGCGATCGAAGGCGGGAGGCTTCCTGCTTAGTTTTCCCTCTTTATAATTAACCTATCACCGCCTAGCTAGGAGCCAATTGTCAGCTTTTCTCAAGCATTTTGAGTTGATGACTGACGCACCATTTACCACAAACCCGGTTCATCAACGTTATCAGGTGGCTAAACGAGATGATTCATTTTGGGCTATTGGGTTTTTTTGCCTTAGTCCTATAGTTGCTGCGATCGTCGGTGTGCCAATTGTCGCTAGCCCGTGTCACTTAGAAAAGCGGCCAGCGTTTCTCCTGCAGATCCCCCTTTCGGATAAGATTAGATACGCAGCAACCAATGAGGACACGATGTTATGAGCCAAGACGACATTTTTGCTAGAGTCAAGAAAATTGTGGCAGAGCAACTGGAAGTCGATCCGAGCGAAGTCAAGCCCGAAGCCAACTTTGCTAACGATTTAGGAGCAGATTCCTTAGATACTGTAGAGCTGGTCATGGCCTTGGAAGAAGAGTTTGATATTGAAATTCCCGACGAAGCAGCCGAAGGAATTACTACGGTTCAAGCTTCTGTAGATTTCATCAGCAGCCAACTTGCAGCTCCAAAAGCATAAAATACCTGTCTTTTCCCCTAAGAGGAGAGAAGTTAGTAAACTGGAAACTCCTCTTTTGTTCTGCGTTCTGGGTGTTTAATTTTTTGAAACTGAAATCATGACAAATTTAGAGCGTAAGCGCGTTGTTATCACGGGTCTCGGCGCGATTACACCGATCGGCAATACCTTGTCCGAATATTGGGACGGGTTGCTTGCCGGGAAGAATGGTATAGGCCCGATCACCTTATTCGACCCGTCGCGGCACGACTGCCGCTTTGCCGCAGAGGTGAAGGGTTTCGACCCACACGACTATTTAGAGCGCAAGGAAGCAAAGCGGATGGATCGCTTTGCTCAATTTGGGGTGTCAGCGAGTAAACAAGCTGTTGCTGATGCGAAGTTTGAGATTAACGACCTGAACGCAGAACAGGTGGGTGTCATTCTTGGCACTGGCATTGGTGGCCTGAAGGTTTTGGAAGAGCAGCAAGAGATCTATCTGACTCGCGGCCCCGATCGATGCAGCCCGTTTATGATTCCCATGATGATTGCGAATATGGCCGCAGGTCTGACGGCGATTCAAACGGGTGCTAAGGGACCAAACTCTTGCACGGTGACGGCCTGCGCTGCCGGGTCAAATGCGGTGGGTGATGCGTTTCGCCTAGTTCAGGGGGGTTACGCGCAAGCCATGATTTGCGGCGGTACCGAAGCTGCGGTGACACCTTTGTGCGTAGCGGGTTTTGCTGCGGCGAGGGCGCTTTCGACTCGCAACGATGACCCGACTCATGCTTGCCGTCCGTTCGATCGCGATCGTGATGGTTTTGTCGTCGGCGAAGGTGCTGGCATTCTGATTTTAGAAGAAATGGAACACGCTCTGGCGCGTGGCGCGAAGATTTACGCAGAAATCGTCGGCTACGGTTTAACTTGCGATGCGTATCACATGACTTCTCCGGTACCGGGGGGGGAAGGTGCGTCGCGGGCGATGGCTTTAGCGCTCAAGGATGGGGGTTTGACGCCGGATCAAGTGAGCTATATCAACGCTCACGGCACGAGTACGCTTCCCAACGATTCGACTGAAACAAAAGCGATTAAGCGGACTTTGGGAGACCACGCTTACAAAGTAGCAATTAGTTCTACCAAGTCAATGACCGGTCATCTTTTGGGCGGTTCTGGGGGAATTGAAGCGGTGGCGACGGTAATGTCGATCGCCAATGACAAAATCCCGCCTACAATTAATCTGGAAAATCCCGATCCTGAGTGCGATTTGGACTATGTTCCTCATACAAGCCGCGATCTAAAAGTTGATGTGGCGCTGTCGAATTCTTTTGGATTTGGCGGCCACAACGTGACTCTGGCATTCAAGAAGTTTGTTCAGTAACAGGCAATTTGAAAGTCGAGAGTTAAAAAGGTGAAAAATTAGTTTTTCACCTTTTAATTTTAGATTGAGCCATCGGCTATTAACTAAATCAACTTTATTCAACCTAAAATGCGATCGTGGGTTAGATCCCAGCAGCAGTTAAAGTGCTGCTGGGTTTTGGCTATTTTGTTTTTTGATTTGTCGTTGCTACTATCATCTCCGGGCGAGCGCTTGACCCAAAATGCTTACTTGTCATGAGTCAAGCGCAACGAAGTAAGCGCGTTGCCGAAAGGGCTGGATTTCAGGGGGCGACAAGCGCCCCCGAAGCCTTACAGGCAAAACTTTTCGCGCGATCGAGCCGCCTCAAAAATTTCTGCTTATTGACATAATAATCTCTTGAGGGAAAAGAATACCCAGTTGTGATAAAAAAGTAGGGTCCTGTTAATACCAGAAGACCCAAACCAATAATATGTTGCCCTTATTCTATCACTCGATACTTGAAAAATATCTGACACCAGCACAATTACTTACTCTTCAAATGCTAGTCTGGTTGTTACAGTATCAAAAATAAGTTAGAATAGAACGATTAGCTGCCACCCTACAATTACCCATATTACAAAGTAGTCGTCGCCGTCACATACAACGATTTTTACAGATTAAAGAACTCAGCATAGTGGTGTTGTGGTTCCCGCTCGTCAAAGAAGCGCTCTCCCGCCAGCTCAAAGCTGGGAGTCAATTAATCATTGCATTAGATAGAACCCAATGGAAAGAGTATAATGTTTTAATGGTAAGTGCGATCGTTCAAAAAAGAACATTTCCCATATTCTCGACACTATTAGATAAACAAGGAGCTTCAAATCTTGCCGAACAGCAACAAGTATTGCCTCCGGTAATTACGCTCTTAAAAAAATATAAATTAATCATTATTGGTGATCGAGAATTTCATAGCATAGAGCTGGCACAATGGTTACACCGCCAGCGTGTGAGTTTTGTCCTCCGTCAAAAAAGCAATACTACTTTCCGATAAAAAAACAACCGACTCTCCTGAACTTATGGTTATAAGTTTATCTAATCAGACCAGCAAGCTAAT
>NZ_JAUBQR010000095.1:0-22702 GCF_036701385.1 Microcoleus sp. Pol12B4
CACCATCACATCTCCCAGCGTCCGCGTCCGCTTTGCTACTTCCATAAACACGGCGGCAAATGCCATGAATTCCCGTCTGGGGTCAATGCCTAAATCTCGAATTTCTTTGCCTAAAGCACTCTCATTCAGATAGTCATCGCCTGCTTTAATTAAAATGGCTGGGCTATCGGACTCGAAAGCTTGGCGAAATGCTGATTCAATCTCTTTTTGGCGAAACAGTTCTAAAATCTGTTTGGGTTTGCCAGCGCCGTACTCGACTAAAGTATAAACATAAACTCCGCTAAAATCTGCGGGCGGAGCATCGGGGTCGAGGTTAAATCTTTTTAAGATTTTGATGACAGTTTCGTTGCGCTGAAACTTGTCTTTTATAGTGCCGAAGGGAATTGTCGTCAGGAGACTGATAACTAAGTCGAGACTGATTAACATGATCTAGGCTTTCCTATTTTTCCGTGGAAGTAATGCTCAAATCTAGAATCGGTAGGCTGTGTCCCTGAAATGTGTTGCGGGCGACGATCGCAAACTGCTCTATTTTTATGTTAACAGGATTTACGCGCTCCGACCAAAGAAACCGGGTTTTTACCGAATCTGCTGGTCGGAGCGAAGTATTTTCGTAAAAAACCCGGTTCCTGACCCGCCGTTGGTAAGTTATATCCAGTTAATTAACTTAGCATTTTTTAGAAAGTTTGACCACTATAAAACACAGAAAAAACCGACATATATTGTAGTAATAATAGCTCTAATTGAGCTGTCATATCCGATTTTTAAAAGTTAAAATATAGATAACTAACAAATAAAATTCGCTATCTATGAAAATACAATCTTCTGTCTTAGTCCACCTGGGATTTGGCAAATATGTACGCTCCGATCGAGTAACAGCAGTCATACCAATTGAAGACGAACGGGGGCCCGGTCGGCGCACTTTCGTGCACGTAGACGGCGAAACAGACCCGATCGTTGCTTCGCGCGCGGAAGATACAATTGTTCGCGATTTGGTGCAGGAACCGCGCGAAATAACTCAAGCTCGGCAGCAACAAGAAATCCTGCAAGATTTGCTGGCAGATTTGAGCAATGTTAACGTCACCGTGCGCCGCATCAGCCGCGATGAAGGCGGACTCGATCTCGAACGTTTGGAGCGCCGCATTCGCCAAATCTTAGACGCCTAAAAAACAAAGACCGCCCGGGCGGTCTTTCTTATTGTTTGTGTCGCTAAAAATTTTAAGTTGAGGGCTTCAATGTAATTTCGATGTCCGCTAAACCGGTGAGTTTTTCTACCACGGGTTCTTCTTCAACTCGCGGTACAAAAATAGTTAAACCTCCCGGAACGCACTCAATAGAAACCGGAGTCATGCCAATGATTTCGCCGTCTACAACCACTTTTTGAGGCGGATCGGCACTAATTGTTACTTTTTTTGCCCGCAAATAACCGATGTCGTCGCGATCGGTAGGATTGCCGCTCAAAGCTGTTTGTAAAAGGTGATAAGAAGCTGCGATCGCCCCAGCTTTATTCTGAGGCGCAACCAGCGTCACGTCCAGCAAGCCGTCATCAAAAATAATCCCCGCCGGGCCTTGAGCTAAAATCGAAGTAGCCGGCGCTGCATTCGCCACTGTCACCGCCACAGCAGTAAGGCTAATAATTTTATCTTCGGTTTCGATTTCCGCTTCAAATCTTTCTAAATTGTTTAACTGTTTAATTCCTGAGAGAATGTAAGCCAGCATTCCCCAGCGATTCTTCATTTCGCGATCGGCAAGTTCGACGGTTTCCGCCTCAAAGCCCACTCCAGCTAACAAAACCATCGGCATTTCACCGTTGCAAATCGCCGCATCCACCACCCGCGTCAACCCTCCAAAAATAGTGGCGCAGGCGGTTTCGATTGTATTTGGAATGTCTAAAGCATTAGCAAAAGCATTAGCAGTTCCCCGCGAAATAATTCCTAAAGGAATATTTGTGCCGACAATCGCCCCAGCAACTGCGGACAAGGTGCCGTCGCCCCCGGAAGCAATAATTGCCTCAACTCCTCTATCAACTGCTTCGCGGGCAATTTGGTCGGCGTCTAATTCGGGGGTTGTCAGCCGAATGTCTAAGTCAATAAAAGGCTCTAAGAGTTCCTGAATTCTCGCTAAGTCTTGGTCGGGGTCGCTGTTACCGGCGACGGGATTGAAAATTAGGCAAGCTGAACGTTTCATAGTTGGTAATAGCTAATAGGTAATGGGTAATGGCTGAACTGAAACCCTAGAGTTTTTTTCGTTTGTATCCAAGTTTCGATCGCCATCGCATCCCCCTTAATAAGACCCATTTTGACTGTTCTTATCCCCCCCCTTATTAAGGGGAGTTAAGGGGGAGCAAGACTCAACTATAACCCTGATTTAGACATGGTTTTAACATTAAGTTAACACAAATGCCATGTCCGCTAAACTTCCACAACAACCCTCACCTATTTTTCAAAGGTTTAATTAAGACTTGACAAAAGTCCACTCTAAAACTTCGCGGGGAGCTTTGTGCAACGCTTCCTTGATTTCCTTGTTACTGTCAAACTTGACTTTATCCAAGCGGCACGCTTCGACGTTCACAGTAAATTTATCGTCTTCAAAAGGCCAAGGAGTTACAGTCACGAGTTCGTTGCTGTGCTGTACAATATCGTAGCGCTTGCCGTCCGGGCCGACACTAATTTCTAAAGCTCGTTCTCCGGCGGGTAACTCGCGGCTGCAAAGAATTAATGATAGCCGATCGCACCACTGGAAAAAAGCATAAGCTGCCTTAGCATCTTCCTGAGAAATATTCAACTCTTTTTGCCATTTTTTTTGATTTTCGAGTTGTTCGTCCAAAAACTCGTCGAGTTCCTTCGATTCTCCCCGCTTTCCTTCATTGAGATAGCTCATGTGCATAGAAATTAGCATTGCTACCCACCTACCGCGATATAGGGAATTCTGCGTCATGGCTTTAATTTTCGGCAGAGAAGTTTCCGTCTGCAAGGTAAAATCAAAGGGCGCGCCCGCTTCAGTTAAAATATTTTCTTCCCATTCTTTCTCCAAATCATCGTGATGCGAAATCGCTGCTATGGTTTCGTAGAGGCGAACCGGAGATTTCGAGCGCTTCCACTGTCCGCCAAGTTGGGCGGCGAGCAAAGCATGGGCGCGGTGGTAAATAATTTCCCAGCCCGTTGCGGTTAAGTTAGCAATCATTGAATTTTTCTCCTGAATTAAATTGATACAAGTATTTTGTGCGAGCATTCGGATCTCGATCCCCTCTAACCTTAAAAAGGGGGAACCGGAATCGGTCAAAGTCCACCTTTTTAAGGGCGATCGAGACTTACAGAAAAACGAAAGTTAAATCACAAAAGGTTCGATCGAGATATCCTGCCATTTCCCCTCAAATCGTTCAACAACCAAAGGTCGGATGCGGAACTTCGGGGGACACCCATCAAGAACATCAATCCGCAAACACGAATAAGGACGGCGTTTGTGGGAACCTTGACCGCTGCGGCCGATAAATAGCAAAGATTCTGCTACCCGCCGGCTGGCTGTTTCGGAACCAGACTGCCGCGCCAACCTATAAGCTTCAGGACTCAATGCTTCCTGCAACATCGGCCCTTCCGGGCGCTGGCGGCGGAGACTGTGGCCGCTTCCCCCGCAGACAATCCAATTAATCCCTGAGTCGCCGTGTCCGGTATCCCCAGTCCGCAGGTATTCCAAACAGTGAGCGTGGCCAGTCAGCACCAAATCTACTAGCGGACGCCCCCGCGCCACTTCGCCAACTGCATCGGCCACCCCGTCGAGTACCTCGCGCAATCGCAACCGAACCGCCAAAGTTTGAGCTTGATTCCACTTTGTCGCCTCGGTCACGTAGGGGGGGTGGTGCAGGTAAATTACCCGCCCCCGCACCTCGGAATCGCGCCAAGAGTCAATCAGCCTTTTTTTCAGCCATTCGAGCTGTTCAACGTCGGTGGCGGCTGTTTTGTCGGGGGACAGTTGTTTGTCAATATCCATCAACATTTCGTCAACTTGCTCTAATTTGGCGGCCAAGTCGTCTAGCTGTTCGGCTTCATCGGGAATTTGGGGGTTGAGCCGATCGCACATTTCGAGCATGACCAATTTTTCTTGTTCCAATTTCTGGCGATCGAGTTCCAAATTCTGGCGGCGAATGTCGCCCTGTTTGGTTCTCGGGATCGGTAATGGTTCGTTGAAGGTGTTGGAGTCGAGGGCGAAGAAGTCGATGCCGCCGCTGCGGAAGGTGTAGTAGCGGTTGGGTAAGCGGGTAAAGCGTCCGGGTTGGTAGCGGATGCAGCGGCCTGTGCTGGTGCTGGCGGTGTAGTGGGCGTCTAGGTGGCGATCGAGCTCTCCCGGCATTTTGTGAGCTTTGAGGTAGTCGAGAAAGGCTTTGGCGTAGGTGTTTCCGCGATCGGAACCGTGCCAGCCGACATCAAGATCCAACTTGGAACCCAACAACCGGCGCAGCGGCAAAGCTGTCGCCGACAGAATGCCGTAGACTATCGGCAAGTCGTAATAGTCGTGGTTTCCCGGTACGGGCAAAAACGGAAAATTAAACACCATGCGATCGTAAGCAATCCGAGAGGGCTGCTCGCCGCCGACTATAAATTCTCGGTAGGGGCGAATAAAGTTTTGCAAGTAATATTCGCTGGAACCTACGAGATAAACTACATCGCCCGTGTGGAGGACGAAACGGCAAGTTTCGCGCTCGGAGACCATCTGTTCGGCAATCTGTCGCTGGGGATTGTAGCCGCGGTGATTTCCCGTGCCGCTGTCGCCTACGACTAAAAACGAAAACTCTGGAGATTCGGTGGTTGGAGATTCCAAAACCATCCGAGTTTGGTCGATTCCCCGATCGACGATCGACTGTTCTTGCCACCGCACCCGCTCGTTCATTTTGCGGATTTTGACTTTTATTTGCGGGTCGGAAACGAATTTCAATTCACCTCTTCTCCAAAATTGCTGAGTTCCTAATTATTAATATTGCAGCGATCGGGCGAGTTTTTACATCTCTCTAAAAGCTGAAAATCGAAGCGCGGGTACTCAGAAACCGGGTTTTTTAGGAGAATACGGCGTTAAAACCGACAGCAACTGCCAAAAACCCGGTTTCTTTGGTTTTGATGCGATCGCCCCGTCTCTCAACTAAAATAAGATTTTGTACGAGGCGGTGCTGTTTGTTGTTGCCGAGGACGAGGGCATCAATCAAGGACGTGGGAAGATAACACTAACAATGCTAGCCAACTACAGCGAACTCTAAATACGAGAGAGTAATTATCGCAATTTGCGGTTTGATTAGATTGAGAGTTGGAGCTTTAGTTTTACCTAGTTAATAGCTGACACAATTCTCAAAAAAAGGAATAAATTAATCCATATTTATTCAGCAGTTTTTAACTATAATTGCTTCTAATCCTTATGCTGTCGTCACATCAAGGTTAAGTCAACTGGCTATGCAAATTATGCACAATTGTGTCCCCGTAAGCCAGTCAGCTTTTGCCCAGATGTCTAGTGTTTTTGCGAAATAGTTTTAAGGTTCTGGACTGGAGGGATTAAACCCCCTAATCCTTTCATCCTCGCAACTATTGCCGAGAAGTGTTCAGATTTTATTTCATAATCTTAATCAACACTCAAGGCATCGAACCACTGTAAAATCCGATTCCATGCCCACCACCGATCGCTATCACCAAATTGATGCTGACAACGTTTACTACTGATATGCCCAACATGACCGCCGTAGGCTGTCACCACTAATTCTAAGGCAGGATTGTTTGCGCTAATGGATTGCAACTCCGAGACAAGCACCGGATCAAACATCGGATCATCTGCTGCATAAAGGATGTAAGTGGGTTTTTTGAGGTGAGGCAAAATGTGTAGAGCGCTGCTAGCCTCATAGTATTCTTCCACAGAGGAGAAACCTAACGGGCCAATTACCAGTTCATGGTCAAAGCCCCAAATGCTGTTGGCGCGTGCAATAGCGGCAGGATCGATCGCCCCTGGATGTGCTTTAGCGATCTGTTTTGCTAGTTTTTTTAACTGTCGCGCGATCGCTTTTTCTAAAAATTTTCCCCACTCATCTTTAACTAGATAAGACAGAGAACGGTTCGAGTCCAAGCTGGGGCAAATCACCGCCGCGCCTCCTAGTTCTGACTCTTCGATCCCTAAGTCCGGCCCCCAATCTGCGATCGTCTGAGCTGATTTTACAGCCCACAAGGCTAATTGTCCGCCCAGGGAATAACCCGTGAACCAAAAAGGGGCGGGACATCCCATTTCTTTAGCAGCAGCAGCAATCCGAACGAAATCTTCGCCTTCGTATAGGCCATCAGAAGTCAGGGTGGGAGAGAGTTGGGCAGTTTTGCCGTGAGCTCGCCAGTCAAATAACACCACTGCACAGCCTTGGGCATAAGCTTTACGGCCTAGTAGCTTGAGATACCATTGATTATCCAGATCGCCAGTAATGCCGTAAGTGCCGACAATGGTATATCGGGGATTTTCGGGGATGGCAACCCAGCCGAAAATCGGAACTCCACAGGCACCCGTAAAGATGTGTTCTCGGTAAGGGGGATCTGGGTGAGCGATCGTCTTTTCCCAGCGGCGACTAGCCCTTAAAGCGGTGTACAACGTCATTAACAGGCCGTTGTTCAGCAGCCAAGGTGGAGTATAGGCAATGGTCATAAGCGGATGTGGGAAATGTCTGTCTTGTTGATGGGATTTTTTTACTTGACAGGTTGGCTATTCTAGCGAATAACCCTGAAAACCGCAATACTTTTTGAGTCAATGCACTCAAGGGCGAAGTCAAGCCAAAATATTAATTGCTATTCATTTGGAACCATTTATTGGCGAATAGAGAAGAATGCCAGCTAACGAGGTTTAGCATATTGTAGCGGAGCGCCCAAACTACAAAAAAAACCTGGTTGCTTTGAGAAACAGGGTTTCTGAGTCTTGCATCCCCGCGCAGATGTACAATACGACGATCGCACTTTCCGACTCCAAGTGCGATCGATCTCTACACCCTGCCCCAAGTCGGCAACATCAGATAGAATGCAGTAAACAAATATAAAATGGAAGCAATACAACTGTCTTTATTCTCAAATGAGTCTGAACCAATTCCTGTCAAAAAGCAGAAGAAAGCAAAATTAGGGCGTTACGAACGCATCCAACGCGAACTAGAAGCAAATCACTGCGATCCGTACAAGATATTCATTGATGTTGAATCTCAGTCACTGCCAAAATCAGACTATACATTTGTCGATCTTTTTTGCGGTGCGGGCGGTATGACGCAAGGTTTATTGCAAGCAGGTTTTCGACCAGTAGCAAGTGTTGAAATTAATGCGATCGCCTCGGCAACTCATACAAAAAACTTTCCAGATTGCCATCACTTGTGCGACGATATAAAAAACTTAAATCCCCAAAAGTTGCTCGCTGAAATAGGTTCGCCAGAAGTTCATGTTGTTGTAGGTGGGCCGCCGTGTCAAGGCTTCTCAGTTGCAGGAAAACGCGACCCCAACGACCCTCGAAATCGCTTATTTAGAGAGTTTGTCCGCGTTGTCTCTGAAATACGTCCTTGGTATGTTGTCATGGAAAACGTACCGGGAATATTGACTATACAAAAAGGAGCTGTTAAGCAAGCCATTTGCGAGGCTTTTGAGGAAATTGGCTATCCCCACGTTTCCGTTGCTGTTCTGGAATCAGCCACCTATGGAGTCCCGCAAATCCGGCCGCGAGCCATTTTTATTGCCAATAGATTCGGGATGCAAAATCCCTATCCCAAGCCGCAATTGTTGCCCGAACAATACAAAGCGATTGAGTCAGCAATTTATGATTTACCAGAGTATACTCCCATCCCAGAAATTAACCACGAATGGACTCGTCATTCTGTTGAGTACATGGAAAGACTTGCTAAAGTTCCACCAGGCGGTTCTTTGTATGAAAGCTACGCCGATGCTTTCAAGCGACAGTATCCGGGAAAACCGAGCATGACTGTTAAAGAAAATCACGGCGGCACTCATATTCATCCTTATCTCGATCGGGTTATTTCAGCTCGTGAAATGGCTAGATTGCAAACTTTCCCGGATTCATTTATTTTTGAAGGTTCTATGAAAAAAGCAATGTGGCAAATTGGAAATGCCGTGCCGCCTCGTTTAGCAGAGTGTATCGGTTTTGCACTTATTCCATATTTGGCAGATATTGCTTTGAACAAATTTAAGCAGCATGAAATAATCGTTCTAGCTTCTTAGTTGCTGGTAATGGTTTACCTTCAGCTTGACAACTCTCGATTAGTAAGTCTAGTACCTGTCGCGCATTGTAGATAGCTTATTCATAAGAAGCTCCGTGAGTTACTGGTTGCATTACATCCTCAAATTCCTGCAAAAAAACGACGAAGCACCGATCTTCTTCTGCCCATTGGATAACAACTGTATATTTCATGGTTCTGTCTCCTCTGCTGCAATTTGCCTGAGCGCCTCAAGTGTTTAGTTGACTAACTTCTCTAAATAATGTTTCTAACAATTATTGTCCGTGTTTGGCGGTTTCCTCGTAAGTGTGCCGATTGCAAGGCTACCTGATCTCAGTAAATTAACGCAAGCTGAAAACAAAAAGTTTATCTTCTTTTGACCACTGGACGATAGGACTAGAATGGCTATTAATGGGGTATAATAATTAAAATTACCAAGCTCACTTAAATTATATGAAATATAAAAATGGATTATTTAAAATGGAATAATTCAATCGCAGCTCATTTTTTCAAAAATGAAATGGCAGGGCGCAGCGTTCACCTGTATGTCACAGAGGAACTAATAACAGATATTGGTCAAAACTACGGTGGGGATCTTCCCGATTTTATTAAGGCAGTTAAGGCTGGTCCTATTGGGGTGCAAGGGAAGGGCATCTGCGAGAAAGCCTTGCAGAGTATGGATGACTGGAAGTACCGACACGGACAAAAAGGTTATCCTCTTTACATCGGCTATTTGGCGCTATTCGTCCTCGCTGCTGGTATCGAAGAAGATTTTGCAGCCCATGCCTACTACCGCCGTCTCCGGGCATTACTGCGTGAAGAATCTACATCTGGACAGTATCGAGGCTTCGACCAGATGAGGAGGCTTTGGGATGACTTAGCGCGGTGGGCAAATGAATACAAATCAGGTGAAGTAGGGATCTTCAATATCAACAGTGCTGGACGTCGGATTCATGTTGGCATACCCATCGCCCAAACTCTTTTGACTGAAAAAGAGCGGCGCGCACTACCTGCTATTTTTGCGGCTGCTGACTTAGATCCTGTTTCACATCCTACTGAGGGGGCGATCGCACTTTTGTTAGCTCATCATGGGCGTAAACAACTGCGAACACCGACGCTGCGCTTATTAGAAAAAACTGGCGAGAGTGACGAACATCGCCAAGCATTGCTCGAATGGATTATTGATGAATTGCGTGGTTGGGATGGAACGGCTGAAGTTTCAGATAGAACGCAGATTTACGGACTATTGAGATTGTGCTGCAAACTCGATCCAATTGCCAAACGCGCCACTATAACCTTGCGTTGCAGTACAAAACACGAATTTTCAGAAGACGATTTATTGTTATTTTCAGATGGTAATTGTCAGCCCTTCTCTTGTTACGAAGATAGTGGGGGTTGGTCTTCAACTCTGATATCTGAGTCAGATGGAAAACTACTGGTTGCCTCTGAATTTGATTGGTTGAAAGGCCTGCAAGTGCGATCTGATGACTCTAAATGGTGTTTTAGGCTGCCAGCATCACCCATTCGAGTATTCGTTGATGGAGGTAGTCAGGGATTACCGGGATTTGTAGAAGTGCGACAGTTGCCCATTCAAAAGCCATTTTATTTAGCAGCTCATCAAGAGTGTTTGGAATTGCTGACAAGATGGGGAGACTCTAGCTGTCAAGACTTTGAAAATTTGCAAATCATAAATGGTTTGCCCAGTGGGTGGCACTTCTTCAAAGCGAAGGGGGCTTACCGTGACGAGCTTGTTAAACGAGAATACCCAATCTTAGCTTTCCCGACTAATGTACGGCTAGAGTTGGCTGGGGGAATCCGCCTGGAAAAAGGTAATAAGTTCTTTAAATTTGCACCGCCAAAATTGGTGCTGCAAGGTGGTAGCGAATCAATAAAAGTATATTGCAACGATCGCCTATTAGATTCTACGGAAGCAGCAGATATTTATGAACTGCCAGCCGATACTCCAGCGGAAACAAAGTTGCTAATTGAAGCACGCAGTGGAGATGATATTATCAGACGCTGTTCTCTGTTATTGGTAGAAAACTATTCTTTGCCATCCCAAACCAACGCGCAACAGTTCGATCGCTTCGGGAAGCTCCAGACCGAGGCAAATGGGAGTGCAGGCGTTGCTGGTGCATGGGCGTGGGGTGTTGATTTCCCGGACTTTAACTTCAACACTTTTTTACCAATACAAGGAAAGCAGCGGATTTTCTTCGTAGGTAAAGAACCAGGTCAAATAGCAATTTGGCCAGGGGAATCACTGCCTACAGATTGGGAGCCTGTTTGGGCTATTTCCAAAGGTCGTCATCGCGGTCAAGTAATGTTTTGCAGCACCAATTTAGCCGAGTCACAACCGTCGATGTCAAAGTGCAAGGACCGCAAGAAGATGCGGGCATGGAAAGAAATATTGTGGCACGATCGCAAGAAAATGTCCCCGCCCGATCGTTCTAACTTGAAAGTATTGTGGCAACAGTTTCAAAAGGAGGCAGAACGTGTCTGAAACTAGCGAAAAACTGCTCTACATTATTTCGGCAAAAAAGGAAGTGACTTGGCTATCCTTTAAGGAAACCTTTGATTATTTGTATAATGTTGAGACGGGTGTGAGGGAGGAAAACACGGACAAAGACGGAATTAAGAATAAAAGATTTCAAGTAATTCGCGCCCTCGATTCTCTGGGTCACTGTGACTTTAATTTTAGCGATGATAGCAGCAAGAGTAAGGCTTATGCTGCTCCCCCTCTATTGGTGCGATTGCCAAGTGCCGGCTTTCCTCAAGCCATTTTAGCAGGAGCGCGATCGCCTACTACTATTCAACAATTATCAGATGCTTGTCAGTCTGTGGGAAATCACATCAACGTTGAAATCCAAGAACAAGCGAGTGAATTAGGGCTGATACCGAAGCGAGTGGCTGTACAAGCAGAGGATGTAAGGGAATTACAGGCGATCGCATCATCTCTGAGCATACCTTTTATCGAAACGCCCTCAGCCTGGTCTTTGCTGCATTTTGCTGCCAGTATTGACGACTACTTAGCTACCCTCAAATGGTCTAACGATCCAGAATTGAAGTGGAAGCACCAAACCTTTCACCCTATTTCTTTACAGTTTATCGAAGAAACAGACGCTAATATCCGTATCAGCAGATACAGTCATCCCTCCCGAAACACAAAAATTTGTTATCTTTGGCAAGACGAAAGGGGTACCGAAATAGACCTTGATTGGGGAAGGTATGCCGTTCTCAAAGCACTGCGGCGGAATGTCCTAATCTACGACAAACGCAGATTCACTATGGCAGTACCAGCCAGCGCGAATCTGCCGCGACTCCTAGAGAGAGCCTTGACTCTTTGTTCCGGTTATGCAGCAACATATGTAAAAAAATTGCCGCACGAGCCGCAAATTAAGGGATTCAAGTTATTCTCCGCCATTCCGCCTCAAATAGCAGAAATGACCGCAGCTAAATTAGGGCAGACACTCTTGCATCAATCTTAAAATATAACATAGCGAGGTAATTTATGCACGACCCAATTAACGCTTTTAACACCATCCGCGACAACTTCCTACTGTACATAAAAACCGCTTTCGGAACTCAATTCCCAGAAATAGAACAAGAACGCGAAAGGCGACTGCTGGAACCAGGTGTGTTTTGCCAAGAACCTTGGATTGAGCCGTTAGCGCGCTATCAGAGTTCTGGAAAAACTATCCACGGTCTTGAATTATCAGATGTTCCTGGGTTAGATGAAACTGCCCTTCAAGACTTCAAAGAACTAGCCTCGCGCGGACTGCTTGGTAATTACGAACTCTACAGCCACCAAGTCGAAATGCTCCGCAAAGCATTAGAGGGCAAAAATGCAGTAGTAACGGCTGGTACAGGGTCGGGGAAAACAGAATCTTTCCTGTTGCCACTGTTTGCTTACCTTGCAAAAGAATCAAGAACGTGGGACGCTCCCAATCCAGTTTCACCTCACGTCAATGACTGGTGGGAAAACGAGGATTGGCAAAATCAATGTTACCCGAAGGTAAATGAAAGACGCCGACAGCAGCGTTCTTGCCGCGTTTCTCAAAGAGAATATGAAAACCGCGATCCCGCTGTTCGGGCAGTGATTTTATACCCGATGAACGCCTTAGTTGAAGACCAGCTAACTCGACTGCGCCGCGCCCTCGATTCTGATTTAGCTAGAGAGTGGTTTCAAAATAATAGAAATGGAAACAAAATTTACTTTGGGAGATACAACGGAGTTACACCCGTGCCCGGGCATGAAATTAACCAGCACCACAATCTCAACACAAACAAAATAGAAGATTTGGTTGAGGCTATGCAGAAAATGGCTAAATCAGCTCAAGCTGCTGCCATTTACGCTGATGAAACAGAGAACGACGAAGTGCAATTCTTTTTCCCTAAGTTGGATGGTTCAGAAATGCGATCGCGCTGGGATATGCAAGATGCTCCGCCAGACATCCTAATTACAAATTATTGTATGCTCAGTATTATGTTGATGCGGGATGTCGATCGAAATATATTTGACCGAACGAAAGAATGGTTAAAAAAAGATGGCAGCGTCTTTCACTTGATAGTAGACGAATTGCACCTTTACCGAGGAACTGCTGGAACAGAGGTAGCATACCTCTTGCGGCTGTTTTTGGAACGCTTAGGACTTCATCCAGGTCATCCCCAGTTAAGAATTCTCGCTTCTAGTGCATCTCTCGATCCAAATGATGACGATAGCCTAGAATTCTTGTCGCAATTCTTTGGCACAGAATGGCATCCCGAACAGATTATTCCTGGCTGTTCAGAAGCAATTCCAGCAATCGAAAGTGAAGAGTTTCTTTCTAGCGAACCATTTACCACTTTAGCTGCATTGCCCAATGCTAATAAGCCAGAAACCTTAGTAGAAACGCCCCAGTATCACACCTGCCGCGAAATTATCGAATCAGAAAGTGTCGCGGTTAATGCCAGAATGCTCAATGCCTGTACTGATGATTCAGGACAAACTCGCGCTGTATCGCTAACTCAATTTGCGCGCCGAATCTTCGGCAATCATTTAGAACATAATACTTTGCAGCTAGCAGCAAGGGGTTTGCTGATGGCTCGCGGTCTATATAAGGGTCCGTCGTCGTTACCATCCTTTAGACTGCACTGGTTTTTCCGAAATATTGAGGGGTTGTGGGCTTGCATTAAACCGGGCTATCGAGTTAATGGGGAACAAACTCGACCAGTGGGAAGATTATTTGCACAAACTCCCCCCATTCGCTGGGGAAATTACCGAGTTTTGGAGCTGCTTTACTGCCAACAATGCGGCACGGTTTTTCTGGGTGGAAACCGCCTGGTACTGCAAGACAACGATCGAGGCTGGGAACTTTTGCCTACAGCACCAGATATTGAAGGCATACCTGACCGTCAAGCTGCAAGGTTTTTGGAGCGGCGGACTTACCGAGAATTTGCTATATTTTGGCCCTCCAGAGCTCTTAATGCAGATGTTCCCAACTACTGGAACCAGCCATCAAGACAAGGAGAGCAAGGACAGAGAGCTTATTGGGACACAGCCGCGCTTGACACCCGCAGCGGTCGAGTTATTTTAGGAAATCCACCTACAGATACAACCGCTAACCAGTGGGTGAGAGGCTATATTTTTCACTTGCGGCAGACGCAACTGGAAATGCAAGAAAATATAGGAGCTTTACCTTCGATTTGCCCCTGCTGTGCAGCCGATTATAGCAGGCGACAAACTCGAAGATCGCCTATTCGCGCCTTCCGTACTGGCTTTTCTAAGGTTAGCCAACTGCTGTCTAAGGAACTATTTTATCAGTTACCTGACACTGAAGAATCCCGAAAATTGGTGGTATTTTCTGACAGTCGGGAAGATGCCGCTTCGATCTCGAATGGAATTGAGCGATCGCACTACGAAGATCTAGTACGAGAAGCCCTATTGGATGAATTTGCACAGCTAGCTATCGGTGAATTTCAACTGTTAGAAGACCTGCAACAATACAGCCGACCTATGAGGCATGGAGCCATTCAATTTGCAGACCGAAATCCCAATCGCGTTGCGGAATTACAGCAGCAGATTGAGTTGGGTAATATGATTTTACCCGCTGGACTTCCTCCTATTGCATTACAAACACTCCAGGTACAGCGCGACAGCGCACAAGCAGCACTTAATGAGATTCAGCAAAGAGGAAATACGCGCACAGTGCCTCTGAGAGTGATGTTTGAAGGCGAAAATCAAGATCCTGGTTTGCTAATTCAGCGCTTAGCAGCTTTGGGCGTCAATCCAGCCGGTAACGACATTCTTTATCAAGAGTACCAATATGACGGTAAGGATAACTGGCATCATTGGACGGAGATGTTTGATTCCGATTTGACCTCTCCTAGATGGCGATCTGACTTGTCTCCTGCTGCACAGGAACGGCGCGAAAATCGACTTCGCCCCAAAGTTCAGTCTGAGGTTTGCATTCCCCTATTCAGCCGCCTGTACTTTGGCATTGAGGCGTCGGGCTTGGGCTACGTCCGCCTCAATTTAGCGCCAGAAACAGTCGATAACTTGGCTGTTCAATGCGGTGCTTCAGCCGAAGTATTTGAAAGTATCTGCGACGGATGTCTGCGAGTTTTAGGCGACTTGTTTCGATACGAGCAAATCGATTCGCAGTTTCCGATCCACGAATGGCAAAATTGGAATGATGCTCGCGCAAAATTGCGTAATTATGTCAAGGAGTGTGCAGCACATAACGGGCTTTCAGCTCAAGACTTGCGTCAGTCATTGTGGTCAGCTATTTGCGATCGCGGTCAACACCATTTCTTTATTCTTGAGCCCCGGCATTTATGGGTGCGAGTGGCTATTTCTGACGATCCGGTGTGGCAGTGCGAATCCTGCGGACGCCCTCACTTGCACCGTGCGGGCAGTATTTGTACCAATTGTTTCTCTCAGTTGCTCGCATTGCCTAATAAAACCTGTGCAAATTTGCGTGATCGCAATTATTACGCCAAAGAAGCCATCAATCAGCGTCAACCCTTGCGACTGCACTGTGAGGAATTGACAGGACAAACCGACGATCCAGGTGAAAGGCAGCGGCATTTTCGCAATATTGTCATCAATATTGGCAATCAAGAGCGACAGTTTATTCGTCAGGTAGATAGCATCGACATTTTAAGCGTTACTACCACGATGGAAGTCGGAATTGACATCGGCAGCTTAATGGCTGTGGTAATGGCAAATATGCCGCCGATGCGCTTTAATTACCAACAGCGAGCTGGACGTGCGGGCCGTCGCGGTCAAGCTTTTGCTATTGTCCTGACACTTTGCCGGGGTCGCAGCCACGACGAATTTTATTACCAGTATCCTGAGAGAATTACTGGCGATCCGCCACCTGTTCCTTTTTTGTCAATGTCGCAGGTTGAAATTGCGAGGCGTTTATTAGCAAAAGAATGCTTGCGGCGAGCATTCTTAGATGCTGGCGTTCAGTGGTGGGAAAGTCCAACACCGCCAGACAGTCACGGGGAATTTGGAACAACTGAGGCATGGCGAAATAACGCAGATAGACGCGATCTAGTTTGTCGCTGGCTAGAGACTTCTCCTGATGTTAATCAAGTGGTGGATGCGCTGCTTGTAAATGTTCAAGGTATCGATCCGGTTGAATTTGAACTGTTTGCCCGCCAAGAGTTGTTTCAACAGGTTGACAACTGCGCTAATAATTTGGAATTGGCAGGAGACGGGTTGGCAGAACGCCTTGCTGAAGGCGGGATTGTGCCGATGTACGGTATGCCCTCAAGGGTGCGCGATTTGTATCACGGGGTCAACAAGAAGCTGAAGCAGGTGTATAAAATCGATCGCGATTTAGATTTGGCAATTACGGAATTTGCGCCAGGATCTCAAAAGACCAAAGACAAACGCATTTATACATCCATTGGTTTTACTGCCCCGTTGCTCTGGAAAAACAATTTGGCTCCTGCCAACGGTGAATCTATTTCTCAACGCAACTGGATGTTGAGGTGCAATCGCTGTCAATTTACGCAAACCTCTAATCATCAGTTTGAAGATGAAATGTGTCCAAACTGCGCGGCAACTGGAGAAGAGGGATTCCGAATTTTTCAATGGGCTGTCCCCTTGGCTTTCCGTACAAGCCTAAGTCGCGGCTCTGATGCTAGAGATGAAGATGAGTTGATAGTTACTCGTGCTGGCAGTGTAGCAGAGTCACAACCTCAAGATGTTGAAAATTTTGACCTCATAGAAAACACAAATACTAAGGCTACATTTGCGCAATCAGGCCGTGTTTTCCGCGTTAATGACAATCGAGGTCTTCTGTTTCGCGGAGCAATGGGAACTGCTTCCCTAACAAGAAATTGGTTAGAGTTAGACAATCAGTGGATTGACGATCGTTTCCAACAAGGTGGCAGCGCGGGGGTGCAATTTCGGTCAGAAGGAGAACCAGAGGAGATCGCGATCGCAGCCCCAAAAACAACAGGTGTATTGCGAATCAAACCTGCTGCTGTACCTCTTGGTTTGTGTCTAGATCCGCTCGCATTTGGTTCTGCCGTTAAAGCGGCTTTCTACTCAGCGGCTTTCACTGTTCGCTCTGTTACTGCTGAGAACTTAGATATCGATCCAGAAGAATTAGACGTGAGCGGTTTGCGACAAGTTGAACTAGGGGAGCAAAGAGTAGGAGAAATTGTAATTAGCGATCGCCTGCCAAATGGTTCCGGGTTTACCTATTGGCTTGCCCACCACTGGCAAGAAATCCTCTTCGGCATTGTGAATGCTGACCCTGGAGCTGACACCTTTGCAGGACATCTAATATCACCGCAACATCGCCATAATTGCGATTCTTCATGTTACGACTGCTTGCGGCAGTACCGCAACATGAACTATCACGGCTTGCTGGATTGGCGATTGGGTATTTCCCTGCTGAGGGCGCTAGCCAACCCTGATTTTTCATGCGGTTTAGACGGAAATTTTGACTCTCCAGACTTAGAATACTGGCGAGAAAACGCTGTGTCCCTCCGCAATAACTTTTGTGCATCTTTCCACTATTGTGATCCCAGGGAATTCGGTGCTCTACCGGGTTTTGCAGTGGGCGATATCAGCGTTATTATCGTTCATTCTTTGTGGAATATAAATTGCCCTCAAGGCTTATTAAATGAAGCGAAGGATGCTGCTGCTACAGTCTCCGCGCCCGATCGAATTCGATACCTAGATACCTTCAATCTCCTGCGGCGTCCAAGCTGGTGTTATCAGTCACTAGGTAATTAGAGCAACGCAGTCCCGTGCTGCTTTACCAGATTGCCTAAAGCGTGCAGAATCTTCTGTTTCGATCGACTCATCTGCCAATCTTCAGTCTCTGCGGACGATGTGTCTACGGACGATGTGTCACATATCTGGAAAGTTCGATCGCCCCAAATTCCCCATCCCGACTCAAGACGGAGGCCTCACAGAGGTACAATAGGACGATCGCATTCCCCAACTCCCACCGTGATAGAGCGCTACACCTTGCCCGAAATGGGCAACATCTGGACTGAAACCGCCAAGCTTAAAAGCTGGCTGCAAGTAGAAATCGCTGTCTGCGAAGCTCAAGCCGAACTCGGCTACATCCCCGCCGCCGCAGTCGAAGAAATCAAAGCAAAGGCTAATTTTGACCCCAAACGAGTCCTCGAAATAGAAGCCGAAGTCCGCCACGACATGATCGCCTTCTTGACAAATGTCAACGAATATGTAGGCGATGCCGGCCGCTACATTCACCTCGGCTTAACCAGTTCCGATGTGCTCGATACCGCTTTGGCGCTGCAATTAGTCGCCAGCGTCAATATTTTGTTAGAACGTGTCGAAGAATTGAGTCAAGCTATTCGCTATCAGGCCCAACAGCATCGCAATACCGTCATGGTTGGCCGATCGCACGGAATTCACGCCGAACCCATCACCTTTGGCTTTAAACTAGCAGGATGGCTGGCAGAAGTCTTTCGCAGCCGCGCCCGATTAGTGAATTTGCGATCGTCCATCGCAGTCGGCAAAATCTCCGGCGCAGTCGGAACCTATGCTAATATTGACCCGCGAATTGAAGCGATCGCCTGTCAAAACCTCGGACTCGAACCCGATACCGCATCGACTCAAGTCATTTCGCGCGATCGACACGCCGAATACGTCCAAACCTTAGCACTCTTAGCAGCATCGATCGAGCGTTTTGCAGTAGAAATCCGCAACCTGCAACGCACCGACGTTCTCGAAGTCGAAGAATTCTTTGCCAAAGGGCAAAAAGGCTCATCCGCCATGCCCCACAAACGCAACCCGATTCGATCGGAAAGACTGACAGGAATGGCGAGAATTGTCCGCGCCAACGCCGTCGCAGCCTTAGAAAACGTGGCGCTTTGGCACGAAAGAGACATCTCTCACAGTTCCGTAGAACGGATGATTTTGCCCGACAGTTCCACTGTCACCCACTTCATGTTAGTAGAAACCACAGACTTAGTAAAACACCTCCTAGTCTATCCCGAAAACATGAAGCGAAACATGAACCTTTACGGCGGAGTCATCTTCAGCCAGCGAGTGATGTTAGCTTTAGTAGAAAAAGGCACGAGTCGCGAAGACGCCTACAAAATTGTGCAATCTTGTGCTCACGAAGCTTGGAACAAACAGGGCGGCAATTTCTACAATTTAATTGCTAAGGACGATCGGGTAACAGCTAAGATGACGACCAAAGAAATTGATGATTGTTTCGATCCGCAGTATCAATTGAGGCACTTAGATTTAGTGTATCAGCGCTTGGGAATTTGAGGACAATTAACAATTAAAAATGACTCAGAGAGAAAAGAGAGCGAGCGTTCTCGCGCTTGTCCCACAGTTTGCCGGGGGTTAAAACCCCCGTCTCATAGCTAAAGTCGGTTTTAACCGACTGAAAGACTCATAAAATAAAAGTTTTAGAGAAATATTTCAGTCCTCTTCAGAGGACTTTAGCTATGAGACAGGGGTTTCAAACCCTGTCGGTCTGGCGGGCTGGCAGACAACATGAAAAACGCGAAAATTCCCCAAAATATGAAATGTAAAAACTCTATTAAATATCCACTTAACAGAGCTATGAAGTTTAACCGATTTACAAAATATTTAATTGTATTCGCTTTAATATTACTATCTACAACTACACTGAATTATACAACGTCGATTCGCGCCCAGGAGCCGCCACAAGTGCAAATTACCCAACCCGAACCAAACCCAGTAGTACCTGAAAGTATTTTCATGAGTCAACTTCCTCGTTCGGCGCGACTGGTTGACATCCGCACAGTAAATCCCAACATTCGCCTCGATATCCGATACGCAACTACTAACAATTTCTTGAAACGAAAGCTTTACCCTATATCGAAATGCGCCTTGAGAAGTTCTGTTGCTCAAAAGTTAGCGCTAGTTCAAACAGATTTGGAAAAAATCGGATTGGGTTTGAAAGTTTACGATTGCTACAGGCCTTTCTCTGTGACTAAGCAAATGTGGCAAGCTTGGCCAGATCCGCGCTATGTTGCTAATCCTGCTAGGGGTTCGCGGCACAATCGCGGTGCTGCTATTGATTTGACTTTAGTCGATCGCACTGGCAAAGAATTAGAAATGCCCACACCTTACGATGATTTTACCGAAAAAGCTCACGGAGATTATCAAGGCGGCAGCGCGGAATCTCGGAAAAATCGTCAAGTGCTTAAGGATGCCATGAAAAAACACGGATTTATCGGTATAACAAATGAATGGTGGCACTTTGACTCTGAAGATTGGCAGAAATTTGCGATTCTTGATATATCGCTGGGAACGATTCCTTAATTATACTATTTATTAAAAGTCGCCGCTCCGGGTAGGGGCACGGCAGTGCCGTCTCCCTAAATATGTCAGAAAAGTTATTGCAATTTTACCGAAAATTCGTATTCGTATCCTCGGAAATTAGAGTCTAATTGTAATGTGTAATTGCCTGTTACTGGCACTTTTCCACTCCACTCTGTTTCATTGCCTTGATAAGGATCTCCGGCTAAAAGTTTGCCACGAGGAGTTATAATTTGGGGAAAAACATCTTTCCGATTCCTAACAGTCATTGTTTGACCTTTTCGGGCGCGAATCCGGTAAGAATGGCTGCCGCCGCCTATGATTCGACCTTTAACAATGGCTTCATCTCCTCCCGGCAGAAAATTAATCGGCTGGTTGAGGTTAGAACAACTGCTTTCGGTGCGTCTTTTCGCAACCCAACCGGGAACTGGATCGGTAATTCGCAGCCAACCGTTTTGTTCTTCGGCGACTGAAACAAAGGTATTATTTTTGAGTTTTCCTACAATTTGGCTGCCCCTTACTTGGGGGTTCGATCGCACATTTAGCGGTGGATTCGGATCGCTGACTACAGCTTGGGTGATTTTGCAACCCGAATTTGGCGGTGTGACAACTACTGGCTCAACTTTTCGCGGGGAGACTCCTGCAACTAGCGAGGATTGAACAGCCGGGGTTTTTGCAGGTTGGGGTTGGGATTTCGGAGATTCTGCAGCCTGGGTTTGTGCTTGCAGAGATTTTGGTTGCCGAGATTCAGGGTTGTTCGTCGGCCCTGCAATCTGGTTTCTGGTGGATGCCGGAGATTCTGCAAGGGGAAGATCGGATTGTTTCATCGCACCCGACTGTATAGTTGCAACAGCCACTCCCACCGCTGTTGCCAGTCCTGCTAAGCTTACTGTGATGATTTGACCCTTAGTAAATGACATAAAAAACCCTCTCTGTATCTATACTAATAATTTTTGTTTGGGAGTTGGGGCGATCGCCAGTTAATTTATAGTGGAAATACCTAGTGCGGGCTACAGGGTCAGGATTTTTATATAAAATTTCCGATCCATAAGTGCGGCAATAATTTGAGTCAATAATATATACTGGACGCCTATACTGATGGTAATCTTGCTCTGGGTTATTTGCGCGCAAATTTGCGAAGGTAAGCGTTCAGCGCGAGGTACATAAAATGTCAAAATTGATTTTTCTGAGATTACAAGCGCCCCGCGATCGATTGTTGGAGGAGGTAAAGCAGGAAGTCCAAGCAGGACGATCGCAGTCTTTACACACTGCTGTGCTGGTCAACCTCAGCCAAGACTCGCCGCCTCTTGGTGTTAACCGCTGTTGGGATGTAGAAGTGAAAGCCGGCAACCGTCCGAGTTTTCGGCTTCCTCCCAAAGCAAGCATTGCTAAAGTGTTCGATCGCAGTGGCGGCAAATTGGTAATTTTGGGAGCGACGGGTGCAGGCAAAACTACGACGCTGCTAGAATTAGCTCGGGTGTTAATTTCCCGCGCCCAAAAAGATGCTAGTTTGCCAGTACCAGTGCTGTTTGAACTCGGATCGTGGAAAGCAGAATCCGGGGCGATCGCAGATTGGTTAATTGCTCAACTTCAGTTTAAATACGGCATCTCTCCTGCTGTAGGCAAAAAATGGCTCGCCGAACAAAAATTGCTGCCTCTCCTCGACGGCTTGGACGAAGTAGAAACTTACCGCCAAAATAGCTGCATTCAAGCAATCAATCAGTTTGTTGAAAGCGAATTTAAACCCAAACATTTAGTAGCTTGCAGCAGTTTTGAAGCTTACAAAAACTGCGAAACTAGATTTCGCCTGCAAGCCGCAGTTTTATTGAAACCTTTAACAGAAACTCAAATTAAAAATTATCTGCAAGAAGCCAGAAGCCGCGAACTTTGGTACAGCATTGAACACGAGCCGGAGTTGTTGAAAATAGCAAAAGTTCCCTTGTTTTTGAGCATGATGGCTCTGGCTTACGACGATATTTTAATCGAAGCTTGGAAGCGGCTAACTTCTGCCGAAGAACAGCGCAAATATCTGTTAACGGCCTATATTCGCCACCAAATGACCGGACAAGTCAAGCAGTATCCCAGAGGTAAAGAACTGCGGCCGGAACAAATTCGCCACTGGCTGGGATGGTTGGCGAGAAGGATGGAACAGCAAGGAATTCAAGAATTTTACCTCGATCGCATACCGTCTAGCTGGCTGCAAACAGCCGATGAACGGCGCAAGTATCAGTTTGGAGTTAAGCTGGTTGGCGGGCTGATTTGGGTGATTTTGGGATTAATTGCCACCCTAGTCTCCGGGTCGATTTGGGGAATAGTTGCGGGTGCTGTTGCTGCGGTAATTAGTGCTTTTTTGCCGGGAATTCCGGGGATTGAAAGTTTTATATTGCGCCTGGTTCTATGGTCGAACGGCTACATTCCTTGGGATTACAGGCGTTTTCTCGATGCTGCGACCGATCGCCTGTTGCTGCAAAAAACGGGCGATCGGCGTTATCGATTTATTCATGATTTACTGCAAAAACATTTTTCGGAAATCTAAATGCCGGAGCTTGACAAAATTAAATAATTATGATATATGTCTTGCCAATCGTGCAGGGTTCAATTGCCGAATTTGCGATCGCATCCTCATCCACACCCCCAAAAGGTTAAGATTCTAATCTGACCCTCCTGCAATCATTGCTTCACCTCCTATGGCAGAAACCTTATTGTTCAACGCC